>CAYZWQ010000029.1:0-21109 GCA_964481355.1 uncultured Chitinophagales bacterium | reverse complement strand
CACCTTTGAAAAAGATCGCCAAGTACTTCTTCGTCCTGTTGCTCACCACGTTCATTGCGTCGGTGGTCGTTGTCTTTATTTTCCGCTGGGCTCCGGTTCCCTTTTCTTCGGTTATGGCTCAGCGGCAGGTGCAGGCCTTGTTCAGCGAGGAGCCCTTCGTCGAGTACAAATGGTATGCTTGGGAGGACATCAACCCCTACATGGGGATGTCTGTGATTGCCGCTGAGGACCAAAACTTCGCCCATCACCGGGGTTTTGATTTCGAGGCGATCCAGGAGGCGATGGATGAGGCCCGCGACGGGGGTCGGTCGAGGGGCGCCAGCACATTGAGCCAACAGGTGGCGAAAAATTTGTTCCTCTGGAGCGGAAGGAGTTGGTTTCGGAAGGGTCTGGAGGTTTATTTCACGGTTTTAATTGAATTGTTCTGGCCTAAACAACGCATATTGGAAGTGTACGTGAACATTGCCGAGATGGGTCCGAACGTCTTTGGCGTGGGTGCGGCCTCCATCAAGTACTTCAACGTGGAACCTTCCGAGATCTCCCGCCGTCAGGCGGCTCTTCTTGCGGCGTCACTTCCCAACCCTCGCACACACCGTGTCCGTAATCCATCCAATTATATGCGGTCGCGACAATCGTGGATACTTCGCCAGGTTAACGGCCTCGGCGGTCTTCAATATCTTGAACAATTCTAATGCCAGCGATTACTCTGTTTAATTGGTCGGCCGGTGAACTCGACTTGGTCCGTTTTCCCGTCCCCCGCGACTACTCCCTTCAGGCGTTCAGCACCGCCGATGCCTACATCCTCGACTATGTGCGTGAAAAGTATCCAGACGCTATGTCGCCTTGGGTCGTCAACGACGCCTTCGGAGCCTTGACCCTGGGCTTGGCCTCCCGTGCACCGGCTTGGATCGGTCACAACTGGTCGGCCAAGCACGCCATGGAGGAAAATGCGCGCCGCAACAACATGGAGGCGCCAAAGTCCTTTTGGTTGGGCAATGGCGGATGGCCGGATCAACCGGGGATCATCGTGTTGCAGGTTCCAAAGGAGTTGGATTTGCTCGAATACCAGCTTTCGGTGATATCGCGCACCGCTCCACCTGGTGTTCCCATCGTGGCGGGAGGTATGACTCGATATATCCACACGAGCACAATTCGTATGTTTGAGGCCTACATGGGCGATGTTGCCAGTTCGCTGGCTTGGAAAAAGGCGCGTTTGATTACCGGTGTGACCCTGGGTGAGCGAGGGGTCCCAAACCCACCCCCAGCGTCATATGTTGACCCAAAAACGGGTGCCACCATCGTCTCATTACCTGGCGTCTTTTCTGCCGATCACCCGGATCCGGGGTCATCCCTGTTGGCACATTCGGTTCCGGCCCTGGAGAAAGGTTCGACGGTTTTAGATTTGGGTTGCGGCAACGGTTATTTATTGGCAGTTTCGGGAATGAAAAATGAGGGTTTGCAGCTCAACGGGTGCGACGATTCTCAGATGGCCGTGTTGTCGACCGTTCGTACACTTGAGAAGAACGGTTTGAACGGCGACATACGCCATGGCCACGCAACGGCAGATTTCGTCGAGGCTTCGATGGACGTCATTCTGTGCAATCCACCATTCCACCAGGGTCATGCCCGTCACGACCAGATCGCATGGGATATGTTCGTGGGCGCAAAAAAAGTGCTTAAAAGCGACGGGGTTTTTTATGTGGTAGGCAATCGCAACCAAGGGTACCACATCCAGCTGGGCAGACTGTTCAGGTATGTCGATGTGCTTGCGTCTGACAAGACGTACACCGTCTTCAGGTGCAAAAAATACTGATGTTGAAGAATCCCTAATTTGTGTGTAATTTGATAGGATGCACAACCTGCGCAAACAATCGATGAGATGGGTTCTGGTAAGCCTGCTGCTTCCCGGCTACTTGCTCTTGCTTACCGCCAATAAGGAAACGGATGGCGGCTTTGCGCTATGGTTGGATCTGACGCTCGACACGTCTCTGGGCAAATCGATCAGCACCGGGCCCGAGGGCTCTCAAAATACGCTTCTCATAGGAGAATGGAAGCAGTATCGCCAGGTGAACACATCGACGACACCGGCTGAGCGGCCTGAAATTCGTGATGTGAAGCTTGTGCAGCGATCAGGTCACGCACAATCTTTCGACACCATTCCTGCAGACGCCCGTTCGGTGGCGATGCATAATTCCACCTACGGCATCTGCGACGACCTTATACCGCATGCCGTAGACTTTCAATCCGAGCCCATGGAGTCCGGGCTTGCGATCGGCGCTCCCTAGTATTGAATGCGCCTGTTGCGTCAGCGTTTCGACGAGTCAATTCTGGAAACGCACCCTTTTTTTCCACATCACAATCTAGCATCCAATGAAACAGAATAATACCACGAAGTTGGTGTTGATCCTGGCTTTCCTTGCGTTGAGTATCTTCTACCTGCAGTTCACCGTCCGTAACGTGCTGCAGAACAGGTATATCGATTCGCTCGAGGGGCAGGCTCGCATCACGTACATAGAGGAAAACCAAGAATCGATCAACAATTTGCGTGAGCGCACCCTAAATTTGGGTCTTGACCTTCAGGGTGGCATGCACGTGGCCCTTGAAATCCGCACCCCGCAGCTCCTCATCGACTTGGCCAACGAAGGCACCGACAGTTTGCTGATCAATTCGATCACTGCTGCCGATGTGGCGTCGGTGGCCAACAACACCGACATCATCGACGAGTTCGTGTCGGAGTTCGAAAGCCGCGACAGCGAAGCGCGTCTGAGCCGTTACTACCGCAATGACGGCTTGAACATCACACGCCGGTCCACAAACGAGGAAATTCGCGACTACCTGCGCAACCAGCGCGATGCCGCCATCGACCGCGCCATCGAAATCGTCCGTACCCGTGTCGACCGCTTCGGTGTGACCGAGCCGTCGATCGTGAAGCAGGGCGCAAACCGCATCATTGTCGAGCTTCCCGGCGTTGACGACGAAGCACGCGTTCGTAACCTCCTTCGCGGTGCGGCTCGCCTCGAGTTCCACCTCACCGCCGACCAGAACGAAATGAGCTCGGCACTGAACCGGATCATCACGTACTACAACAGCGAGCAAAACGTGACCCGCGCCCTTCAGGGAGACGCTGCTCCTCAAATGGAGACCGAAGCGGATACCACTGCGACTGAGGCCGAGGTTGCCGCCGACACGACCAATGCAGCCGGCAACCCACTGATCCAAGTGTTTCTGCCGGCAAACGACGGTATTTCGCTTGGAACCGTTGCCGGCCGCGATACGGCACGCGTTAACAGGCTGATGGCGGCCCCTGCAGTTCGTGCGATGCTGCCCCGCAACACTAAGCTGCTTTGGACTGCGAAGCCCGTCTTCACTGACGAGAGTGGCATGGGCTTCTACAACTTGCTCCCCGTTCGCTCCGAAGCTGAGTTGACCGGAGAAGTCATCACGGAGGCACGCCCCGATTTCGACCCGTTCACCAACGCGCCCCAAGTGTCGATGAGAATGAACGCTGAAGGTGCCCGGGTGTGGTCGCGCGTAACGGGTGCCAATATCGGCAAACCGATTGCGATTGTGCTCGACAACCTCGTTTACACCTACCCGAACGTTCAGAACAAGATTTCGGACGGTAACAGCTCCATCACGGGAATCGGAAGCCTGACCGAGGCCGAAGACCTTGTGAACATCCTGATGTCTGGCGCCCTGCCAGCTCCGCTCGACATCGTCGAGGAGCGTACGGTTGGTCCATCGTTGGGTGCCACATCCATCCGTCAAGGTTTCCTGTCGGTGGTGCTTGGTCTTGCCATCGTGGCCGTCTTCATGTTCTTCTATTACAAGATGGCCGGTCTGGTGGCCGTCATTGCATTGTTGCTCAACATTGTGTTCCTGCTCGGCATCATGGCCGCATTCCGTGCGACGTTGACGCTTCCCGGCATTGCAGGTATCGTTCTGACCATCGGTATGGCCGTCGATGCCAACGTGCTCATTTTTGAGCGTATCCGTGAGGAGATAGACTCAGGCAAGAGCTACAAGGCCGCCGTGGACGCGGGCTTTGCGAACGCTCTGAGCGCCATCCTCGACTCGAACATTACCACCTTCCTGACGGGTGCCATCCTCTACAGCTTCGGTGTTGGACCTATCAAAGGTTTCGCCGTTACGTTGATGGCTGGTATCGTGGCGTCGCTCTTCAGCGCGCTTGTCATCACCCGCTTGTTGGTCGACACCCTCACACGCAAGAAGGCCATCAGCCTGGGCTGATCAATAGGAGCATAACACATGAGAATCTTTAAAAACACCAATTTCGACTTTATCGCCGGCCGAAAGATCGCATACATCGTATCGGGCGGCTTGATGCTGTTTTCCATCGCCATCATCCTGATTCGGGGTATCGCGTATGGTATTGACTTCAAAGGCGGCCAGGAATTTGTCCTTGAATTCCCACAGCCGGCCAGTGTGACCGAGACGCGCGAGTTGCTCACAACGGCGCTCGGCACCCAACCGGAGGTTAAGCAGTTCGGCTTGGACGTTGACTTGCTTATCCGCACGGAGGCTGTCGACGACCCTGAGCTGCTCTTGAACACGATCATGACTACCTTGACCAATGCTAACCCGGACAACGTGCCAGTGGTGATCAAGTCGGACACGGTGGGCCCGCGTTTTGCCGAGGATCTGAAGAGGGGTGCCCTCTACTCGGTCATATCGGCACTTGTCGTGATCTTCCTCTACATCTTGATCCGATTCAAGAACTGGACCTTCTCGATGGGTGCCATTGCCGCTTTGGCGCACGATGTTCTTGTGACGTTGGGCATTCTGACGCTGGCAAACAAACTGTTGCCGTTCAGCATGGACATCGACCAGAACATGATTGCTGCGTTTCTGACCATTGTGGGTTACTCGTTGAACGATACGGTTGTCATTTTCGACCGAATTCGCGAAAATAAGACCATTCACAAGGCTTCCGCATTTAAAGATGTGGTAAATCGCAGCGTAAATGATACATTGTCAAGAACCATCATTACAACAGGAACTACCTTGTTTGTAGTATTGGTGCTGTTTATCTTTGGCGGTGAGGTGCTGAAAGGCTTTGCGTTCGCATTGCTGATCGGGATGGTGCTCGGTACCTACAGCACGGTGTGGGTGGCAAGCTCCATCGTAGTTGACCTCCAAAAGAGATTCAATATATCGAAGTAACTGCCCATCAACCGAAAACATAGTCCCTAGTATCATGAACTTCTCAATTTCCGAACGGTATAACTGCGTTGTACTCGAATTTAAAGGCAATGTCATGGGGGGTCCAGACGCTGTCGCTCTTAACGAACAGTTGCACTCGTTTATCGACCAAGGTAAAAAGAATGTGATTGTGGACCTTGCACGTGTGAATTTCATGAACTCTTCGGGATTGGGTATGCTCATAGGTGGTCTCACCACCATGAAGAATGCCGGTGGAGACCTTCGCATCTGCAATGCGACCGACAAAATCGAGAGCCTGCTGATGATCACGAAGCTGATCACGGTGTTCCAGCACTTCAAGTCGCTCGACGAAGCCGTGGCTTCGTTCGAGGGCTGATCGTACCGTTTAAAACCTTGTACCGAAAAAGAGGTATCGATGATCGGTACCTCTTTTTCTTTGTTTACCAACCATGTCTGTAAGAATCATAATTGGTGCCCAGTGGGGCGACGAAGGCAAAGGCAAGATCGTTGATATGCTCAGCGACAATGTGGCCTGGGTGGCACGCTACCAAGGCGGCGCCAATGCGGGCCACACCCTCAAGATCGAGGGGCGCACGTTCGTGCTGCACCTGGTACCTTCGGGTATATTCCACCCACACGTACATTGCGTGATCGGCAACGGTGCCGTCATCGATCCGGGTGCCCTCATAGACGAAATCAATGCTATCAAGGCACTGGGTGTTGAGGTCGACGGCCGCCTCACCGTCAGCGAGACGGCGCATGTGATATTGAGGTACCACAAGGTGCTCGACCATGCCCGCGAACGATACAAAGGCGACCAAAAGATTGGGACTACCGGTCGCGGTATCGGTCCTGCCTATGTGCATAAGACGGCACGCATGGGTATCCGCATGATGGATTTGGTTGACCCCGACGCACTGCGCGAGAAGATTTACACCAACGTCGACGACATCAACGCCATCCTTACCACACTGAGCCATGCGCCGATACAGGATGCAGACGAGATATTGCGCGAAGCCCTCGACTGGGGCGACCAGCTTCGTCCGTTCCTGGCAGACGCCGGCAAAATTCTGCATATGGCATGGAAAAAGAACGAGAACATCCTGCTTGAGGGTGCCCAAGGCAGCTTGCTCGACGTCGACCATGGAACGTACCCGTATGTGACCTCATCCTCGCCCACATCGGGGGGTGCCTGCATCGGAAGCGGACTTCCGCCAACCAGCATCACCCATGTGATGGGAATAGCAAAAGCCTATTGCACCCGAGTTGGAAACGGACCATTCCCGACCGAGCTTTTCGGTGAAACGGGCGACCGAATCAGGGAAATTGGCCATGAATTCGGTGCCACCACAGGTCGCCCGCGTCGCTGCGGATGGATCGATCTGGTGGCATTGGCCTACGCAGTACGCATCAACGGCATCAACGAGCTCGCTATCACCAAGCTCGATGTGCTCGACTCGTTCGACGAAATCAAGCTCTGCACATCTTACAAGTTGCATGGAGTGCAGACGGCCGACTTTCCGATGCGCCTGTCCGATTTTGACCAAATCGAGCCCATTTACGCCACACTTCCCGGATGGCAGCAGTCAACCCGTGAGTGCTCCTCAATCGATGACGTTCCAGTGAACTTGGCCGGCTTCATCAAGTTCATTGAAGGGTATCTTGAAGTGCCTGTGCGCATCCTATCAACAGGACCGGGCCGAAACGAGACACTGGTTGTCGGAGACTTGAACTAAATGCTGACATTCGGAATTCGTTACAGGATACGTCTCCTCGAGGGCGAATCACTCGAAAAGAAGGTTCAGGGTATCGCCCTTGAGCAGAGCGTGGAGTTGCCCGACAACGTGCTTTCCGAAGAGATCCGACAGGCTATCGTGGGCAAACCCGGAGACGTCACCGTGCTCGAGGATGGGCGCCACGAACTTGAGATCCGATACCCGCTGGCAAACGCGGCACCAGAAATTGTACAGTTCCTGAACGTGCTGCTCGGAAATGTGTCGCTCACAAGAGGCGTGCAGGTGGTTGAGGTCGAGTGGGAGCACTTGAGCTCACTTTTCCTCGGACCAGCCTTCGGCATTGAGGGTGTGCGGTCACAACTGGGCATTCCAGATCGGCCTCTTAGCTGCACCGCTCTGAAACCGATGGGCTATCGAAGCGACGAGCTCGCAGAGTTGGCCTATCAGTTTGCGTTGGGTGGCATTGATCTCATCAAAGATGACCACGGCCTGGCAGATCAAGTGTATGCTCCCTTCGAAGAGCGTGTCCTGGCCATCACCAATGCCGTCGAGCGCGCCAACCAGGAAACAGGCCGCAAATCGGTGTATCTGCCCAACATCACGTCCGGCATCCAGGATGTGATGTACCGCATGGATTTCGCCGTCGAAAACGGCTGTGGCGGGGTGTTACTTGCGCCAAACTTGAGCGGTCTCGAGTCGATGCATGTGCTCGCGCACGACGTCGGGGGAATTCCCATCATGGCACACCCGGCATTTTCTGGTTCGTTTGTCACCAGCCCCGATCAGGGATTCTCACCTGCCTTCCTATACGGAGGCTTGTATCGTGCGCTCGGTGCTGACTTCAGCATCTACCCGAATGCCGGTGGACGCTTTTCGTTTTCGCTCCAGGAATGCCGTGAAATCAATGACCTCAGCCGCAGGACGTCAGATCCCTTTAAGACTACGTTCCCCACGCCAGGTGGTGGCGTCAAATGGGAAGACATCCCGAAATGGGCGGCATTGTATGGCAACGACACCGTATTTTTGATGGGTGGAAGCCTATACCAGCACCCGAACGGAATACGTGCCGCCGCAGAGGCGGTGCGGACATCACTTGAATCGGTCATCTGAGCCATGAAAAACAGATCAAAAGTTATCCATTGCACCGACTTCCATTGGGATGGAGTCGAGCGGAAAGAGTACAAGACCGACACCACCAACTTCAAGGGTGTAAGCCGTTACAGTCTTTTGGGCGAGGCTGACGACGAGTGGGAGCTGAACATGCAGACCCGCTACTTCGAAGTCGAACCCGGAGGCTATACATCGCTTGAGCAACACCGCCACCCACATTCGGTGGTTGTCATTCGCGGATCAGGCACCGTGGTGCTCGGAGACGAAGTCCATCCCATCGGAATGAACGACGTCGTCTTCATCAGCCCGGAGACGCTGCACCAGTTCCATGCCGACCATGGCGAAGCGCTTGGATTTATCTGCATCGTAGACCGTTACCGCGACAAACCGATGATACCATCGTCCGACACCGTCGAAACCGTTATGGGCACGTCGGAGGCGCGACAGAAAATCAAGCTTTAATGACCTGGTTGGTAGGTTTTTTTGGATTTCAGAGATGCAAATGTTGCCTTGCCAAAAAAAACGCAGTATATTTGTAATCCTAAAGCGAAAGTAGCTCAGCTGGTAGAGCATCTCCTTGCCAAGGAGAAGGTCGCGAGTTCGAACCTCGTCTTTCGCTCCAAAAGCTCACCATCCGGTGGGCTTTTTTTGTTTTGGGGTGGTATCGAGATTGATATCAATCGCCCTACGATTCCATCGTTCAATCCCTCTAATAGGCATTTGTCTGCAGTTTTGACGCCTCGCGATCTTTTTCTGGCAACCCTCGACGGAGCCAAGGCCGATCGTCTTCCCGTGTGGTTTGCCGATCATTATGGTTTTTGGGATGCACATTTCAGAGCCGTGGTCGGCTCATCCCCCCTTCAAGATGTCCTCTCCGACTCGGATGCCATGATCTCGCAGGCAACAGAGAGCGCGCGGCGCTGGCAACTCGACGCCATAACGGCTCCCACCCACTCCATGGCAGCCGCAAAGCTTCTGGGTCTGAAAACGGGCTATGTCGCCGATGGCAAACATTGCCTCGAGGGACATCTCCATTCGCCACAGCAGATACGATCGCTGCATGTGCGAAGTGACGGCGAAGCCCTCTCCGAAGAAATCCGGCGTACGAAGGCGATCATCAACGATCCAGACCAACGGGCTGCCGTCGTGAGGCATGTGGGTCCACTGACCCTCGCCGGACACCTGATCGAAGGCGAGGCCCCCTGGCAGCCGCGCCTGCGCGCCCTCCTGTTTCAGTACCCCACCGAGGCACGGACACTCCTTACCCAGGCCGCAGGAGCCATCGCGGCTTACGGCAAACACATCCAACTCGCAGGCGCCCACGCACTGTACATCGACGATGCCTGGTCGTCATTGCTTGGTCCGGAGGACCAGTCCGTTTTCGTGCTACCATATCTCGAGCGAATCGTGAAGAGCCTGGCGCCCTTCCCCGTCATCGTCAAGGCATCGGGGTTAGATGCATATGCCGAACATCTGCGTAAGGCCGGCATAGCCGCTTGGATGCCCGACATGCATACCTCAGCTCACGACATCAGGAACCAAACCATGCACAGCCTCACGTTGTTGGGCCCCTTCGATCCCGGAAGGCTGCTCTCGCCTATCCCCGTCATCAAGCAGGCAGTCGGACGATTGGTCGAGTCGTATGGGGAACGTGATTTTATCGTATCATTGGCTTCGTGCCCGCTTCCACATACCGACCCCAAACACCTGCAGACTTTTGTCGAGGTAGCCAAAAACGTAACGATGCAATCGTAAAATTGACCCTTGGAATCACCGAAAACCATAGCGAATCCTAAGAAGGCATTGGCAACTGTCTTTGCGGTAGTGTTGGTCGACCTCCTGGGGTTCGGTTTGGTGTTGCCGTTGCTGCCGTTCTATGCCGGGAAATTTGAGGCCAGCCCCGTCGAAATCGGATTGCTTTATAGCATCTATTCGCTGGCACAGCTGATCTTCTCGCCGCTTTGGGGCAGCTGGTCCGACAAGGTCGGCCGACGTCCCGTCATGCTGATCAGCACCTTTGGGGGAATCATCGCTTACATTTGGTTCGGCTTGGCAGGCAGTTTGGCGGCTTTGTTCCTGTCCCGCCTGATGGCGGGCGTCATGGGCGGCAATCTCGGAGCCGCCCAAGCCTACATCGCCGACATCACGACCCCCGAAAAACGGGCATCCGGAATGGCGCTGATCGGAGCCGCTTTCGGAATTGGTTTCGTCTTGGGTCCTGCAATCGCCGCCGGACTCATCCATCCTCAGTTTCCAGAGTTTTTCATCACGTACGGATGGACCGAGATCGGCACCTTCATCCAAAGCTATCAGTTCGAGATGATCGGCTTTTTTGCCGCGTTGATGTCGCTTGGCAGCTTTCTGCTGGTCACGTTCTACCTGCCTGAGACCGTCGACACGAAGGCCGCAAAATCGATGAACCTCAAAGGGCGGGCAAGTCCGCTCACGGCACGTTTCTGGAGGGAGCTGCTCAGCGACGAAGGCGTTTTGAATCCGCGCACATTTCGGTTGCTCATCCTGAGCGGCTTCCTGCTCACCTTCTTGCAGTCAACCCTGTTCGGTGCTTTCCCGCTGTTCTGTGAGGCCGTATTCGATATGACCGCCGAGCAAGTGGGCATCCAGTTCTTTTACGTTGGGTTAATCACCGTTTTCATGCAGGGATTCGTGATTCGCTACCTTACGAAATTCATTCCCGAAGAGCTGCTTTTCGTCGCCGGAAACGTGCTCACGATTGTGGGATTCGGTCTTATGGGTTTCTCGGGATCCATACCCATGATGACGGGTTATCTGGCTGTCATGTCGGTCGGCATGAGCTTGAATGCGCCCACCTTGAGCAGCCTTGTATCAAAGCAGGTTGACCCGTCGCGTGTTGGCGGCACGCTCGGGATGTTCCAGTCGATATCGGGAATGGGTCGCGTAGTTGGACCGACTTGGGGGGGATTTCTTTTCACGATATCGTTCGATTTGCCGTTCTGGCTTACGGCATTGTTTGCGCTGTTCACGGTCTATGCGGGGTGGACCATTTACAGGAGGCGGTGATCATTACTCGCCCCCTGCCCCTCTGTATAGGAATAGTCGTGGGTGACTTAGGCTTGACTGACGTCTCGAACTAATGATCATTTTGATCTTATCGATCCGTGCTCTTCCTATCTCCTCATCTCATGGATCAAATTGATCCGCTGTCGAGTTATCCACGGTCAATTTTGAGTTCTTAAATAAGTCTCCACACCCCTGCTCTCGGCTCTCATCTTGTTGATCGTGGTCACGATGTAGGTGTAGTTCACGCCATTTGTAGCCGACGTATCGGTGAACCGGGTCAACGTGGCCGGAATGACGGCGATGAGGTTTTTTGAGCGGTCCGTGCCAATCACATCGGTGTCGGAGAAGCGGTAAATGGCATAGAATCTAGGCTCTTGGCCTGGATCTTGAAAATTGGGTGCAACCCAAGTGAGTAAGTTGCCTGAGGCACCGGCAGCCGCTTTAAAGTCTAATGGGTCATCGGTCGGAGTACCATTTCGCCATAGCAACGGTGGGACCAACGCCGGCGACTGGTAGTAACTCTTCGCCAAATTGTCGGGTACTCCCCTTAGGTTGGCCGTCAGCGATTTCGAGCTAAAATAGATACTTCCCGATACCTGCTGTGTATCGCGGTTCATCTTCTTTTGGTTGAGGAGCTGATTTGCGCTTCGCCAACCCCCGTTGTTGCTGGCGACCCGGTAGGCGGCCTGGCCGATGTACAGGTGTCGGCCATAACTGTTTTCAGCCCACCAAGGCAGCAAGACTTTGTACGATGCGAGGCTGAATTCAGTGTCCCAATAAAGCTGTGGTGCCACGTAGTCGATCCACCCTTCGCGCAGCCAAAGAAGGATGTCGGCATACAGGTCGTCGTAGGTTCCGATCGATGCGCGCGTGTCCGAACCGCGAGGATCCTTGCTTTTGTTGCGCCATACTCCGAACGGACTAATACCGAAGCTTACCCAAGGTTTGGCCTGGGTGATGCTGTCGCTTAACACTTGAATGAAACGGTTGATGTTGTCGCGGCGCCAATCGTCTCGCGAGACGTACGAGCCGCCGTAACGCTCGAAGGCGGCATCGTCGTTAAAGCGTCGGCCATCCTCCGGGTAAGGGTAAAAATAGTCGTCGAAATGGATGCCGTCCACATCGTAGCGGTTCACGATGTCCATGATCACCTTGATGTTGTACTCCTGAACTTCTGGGAGGCCTGGATTCAACAGTTTCTTTGTGCCATAGGTCACAATCCAGTCTGGACGTGTGGCACTGATGTGCGAGGACGATATCTTTTGCGCCGACGTGTTCTGAACGGCACGGTACGGATTGATCCAGGCATTGAACTCCATTCCGAGAGCGTGCGTCTCGGCAATCATGAACTCCAAGGGGTCGTAGTACGGCTCCGGTGCCTTGCCCTGGGTGCCGGTAAGCCACTCCGACCACGGCTCGTAGGGGCTGTCGTAAAGGGCGTCGGCCGCCGGACGCACCTGCACGACCAAGGCATTGAGTCCGCGTTGACGATGTGACCGTGCCAGGCGGCGAAATTCCTCCCGCTGTTGGTCAGGCGTCAGATCTTTGCGGGTCGGCCAGTCAATGTTGACCACCGATGCCACCCAAACCCCACGGAATTCATGTTTAGGGTGCTCCTGAGCTTGGCAGGGATAAGTGAACAGCACCGTGATCGCCGTCAAAAGGGCGATCTGAAATACGTTGATTCGTTTTTTCATGATCAAATATACAACTCGAAACCGGATCCATTTCGTACATTGTAGGGTAACAATCCCACGATGATGCCAACACGAACCGCAATGGAGATTGAGGACCCTTTGGAGCAAAAACGGTATCTGCCCTACATCGACGAGGTGATCGACTTGCTCAGAGCCGGCCTTAATTACGAAGCCATACTCGTCAAACATCCCGATTTGAGCATCGAAGACATCAAGGCGTGCCACCAAATTGGAATGCAGCGCCTCAACCGAGAAGCGGCATCGCAGCCGGTTTACTGCCGGCTTGATACTCGGAAGAAGTAGAACCACGGATGACACAGATAACACTGATGTCGATTCATCTATCGAATTATCTGTGCTATCAGTGGTTCTCATTCTGTCTCTTCCGTGTTTTCAGTGGTTATTGAATTCAGTAGTTGGCTTCCAACAATAAATCAACGTATCATACGTGTAGTTGTAAAGTTACACGTGTACTTCTATCCATGAAAAAGAAGCTCACCCTAGTTATTGACGAGTCGGTAATCGAGCGTGCCAAGCGGCATGCAAGGAGCATCGACTCCACTGTCTCCGACATGGTCGAAGACTACCTCATAGAGCAGACACGCCATGATGTGTGGCAACCTCCGGCAGGTTCTGTGATATCCAGACTTTTAGGGTCGGCGACTTCGTACCACACGGACGAAAACGTCGACGAAATCAGAGAGGCAGCGTTGAGAAAAAAACATGCCTGATAATGTTCTTTTTGACGTCAGTGTAATCCTGGATGTCATTGAAAATCGTCTCCCACATGTAGTTCACTCTGGGCCAGCGCTAAAACTTGCTGAAATGGGTCAATTGCGTGGTTATGTGTCGGCATCTTCTGTCGATACGTTGGCATTTCTGCTGCGGCGAAATTGTTCAAGTATCAAGACAAATGCGATACTGCAAGACCTTGTCAAAATTCTGCATGTCGCTTCTGTAGACGAAAATGTAATCCGTCAGGCTCTTGACGCCAAGTGGGACTACCCCGAAGATGCGATTCTTTACTATTCGGCAAAAAATGCCGGTTGCACAAAAATCATCACGCGAAACAAACGTGACTTCAAATTATGCGACACGTCGATAGAGATACTGTTGCCAAGCGAACTGTAAATTAGCAATGCCATGAGCACATCCAACATCATTCGCAAAACCTTTCCTGTTACCGGCATGACCTGCGCATCGTGCGCCAACAGCGTCGAGAGCATGCTCCGTACCCACGAGGGGGTCCACTCAGCATCCGTCAACTATGCCAGCAACACAGCGTTGGTCGAATTCGACACCGACCGCACCAATCCCCAATCCATGAAGGAGACCGTGCAGTCGATTGGCTATGATTTGGTGATCGACGAGCCGGAGCAATTTGGCGACGATGAGGCTGAAGACGAACATCACCATCACCACAAGCCGGCAGGAAATGAGGCACTGAGCCAACTCCAAAGAAACACCCTGTGGTCCGTGTTGCTCTCGTTGCCGACAGTCGCCATAGGCATGTTTTTCATGGACATGCCCTTTGCCAACGAGATCATGTGGGGTCTGTCGACACCGGTCCTTTTCGTATTTGGTCGCCAGTTTTTCGTGACGGCGTGGAAGCAGGCGCGTCACAAACGTGCAAACATGGACATGCTTGTCGCCCTGAGCACGGGCATCGCCTACATGTTCAGCGTTTTCAACATCCTGCTTCCACAGTTTTGGCTTGATCGTGGGCTGGAAGCCCATGTTTACTTTGAGGCTGCGGCGGTCATCATCACGTTCATCCTGCTGGGAAGGCTCCTTGAGGAGCGCGCCAAGTCGAGCACGTCGTCAGCCATCAAGAAACTGATGGGGATGCAGCCCAAATTCGTGATCCGCATCGGAGCCGACGACACGGAGGAGCGTGTCGCCATTTCACATATCCAGCAGAGCGACATCCTCGTGTTGAAGCCTGGCGACAAGATACCTGTCGATGGCACCATCACGATGGGCCACAGTTTTGTAGACGAAAGCATGATATCGGGTGAGCCATTGCCGGTCGAAAAGTCCAAGGATCATTCTGTGTATGCCGGAACCATCAATCAAAAGGGAGTGCTTCGCGTGCGAGCCGACAAAGTTGGTGGCGATACCATCCTGGCCCATATCATCGAAATGGTTCAGATGGCGCAAGGGAGTAAGGCTCCGGTGCAAAGGCTGGTCGACAAAGTGGCGGGGATCTTCGTTCCTGTGGTGATGGTGATTGCGGTGATCACCTTCGCCATGTGGACCTTGTTCGGCGGCGATAACGGCGTAACCCAAGGCCTGCTCACCATGGTCACCGTGCTGGTAATCGCGTGTCCATGTGCGCTGGGGCTGGCAACTCCGACGGCCATCATGGTCGGCATCGGCAAGGGGGCCGAACAGGGCATGCTGATCAAGGACGCCGAGAGCCTGGAGAAGGCGCACCGCCTCACCGACATCATCTTCGATAAAACCGGCACGCTAACGGTAGGACAGGTTACCATCAGCGATGTGGCCTGGGTGGACGGTGGAGACACGGATACAGATGCCCTATCGGCGATGTATTCGATCGAACGCCAATCAGAGCATCCCCTTGCGCAGGCCGTAGTCGAACACCTCGCATCGCTCGGAGCTCAGTCAACACGCGTAGACGCCTTCATCACGCTTCCGGGAAAGGGAGTTCTTGCAAAGGTGGACGGCCACACATGGTGGATAGGCAATCGGGCGCTAATGGAAGAGCAAAAGGTCGTCATACCTGACGAGCTCAATAACAGGGCATCCGAATGGAAGCAGAAGGCGCGCACGTTGATATGGTTTGCCAAGGGTAAGCAGCTGATGGCATTGATGGGGGCTTCTGACCAGCTGCGTCCGACCACGTCGGAGGCCATATCGAAACTGAAGTCAATGGGCATCGAGCCGCACCTTGTAACCGGCGACAATGCCACCACGGCCAACACCCTTGCTTCAGAACTGGGCATCCAGCATGTGTTGGCCGAGTCCCTCCCCGACCAAAAGCATGCGTATGTCAAGAAATTGCAGGCACAGGGACGCGTGGTGGCCATGATTGGCGACGGCATCAACGACTCGCAGGCATTGGCACAGGCCGACGTGAGCATCGCCATGGGAAAGGGCACCGACATTGCCATGGATGTGGCCATGATGACCCTGCTGTCGTCCGACCTTCTGGCTGTGCCACGTGCGATCCGGCTGTCTGACCGTACCGTGCGCACCGTGCGCCAAAACTTGTTCTGGGCCTTTATCTACAACCTGATCGGCATCCCTATTGCGGCAGGCGTGTTGTATCCGTTCTATGGATTCCTCCTCAACCCGATGATCGCCGGCGCGGCCATGGCACTGAGTTCAGTGAGTGTGGTAATGAATAGCCTGAGGCTAAAATGGGGCCGCTGATGGCTTGTACGCGATCAAGACTGCAACTTTTTTCGTGACGTCATCGAGTATGTGCTCATCTAGCTTTGAAATAAATTTAGCATTTCGACTTCTCCAGTCCATATTCTTGATATGGTCGGTCAATATCGTCCCACGGATTTTGCACGTCTCGGGAAGGATCGTTTCGAAAGGATAACCCTTTATTGCGCTCGTAATTGGACAAAACAACCCAAGTCCTGTCTTTTCATTATATGCCTTCGGCGACATCGTTATTGCAGGTCGCATACCTGATTGCTCCCTGCCCGACTGAGGATCAAATTCAATCCAAACAAGATCACCTCTGTCTGGGATATAGGACCGTTTGTTACCAGAACTCATTACCCCTCCGTGCCCCTGTGCTGGTTTCCTCATGCAGGTTTTCTGGGGTAATGCCCTCGACTAAATCTTCAAGTGTGTAAGATGTCGTGTTTTGTGGAGTGATAATGATTCTTCCATCCTCAACTCGAATATCGATCGATGTATCATAGTCGACTTTCGCCTCCTCCGCAATGATTTGAGGAATTCTGACTCCAAGACTATTGCCCCATTTTTTAACTTTGGCATTCATAAAATCATAGTATATACGTTGTATACACAAATGTATAGAATCAAAGTAATCTAGTCAAGCCTTTTCCAATCCCATCAGGAACTTCTTCGGAGTGATGCCGAACTTGCGCTTGTACGCCGCTATGAAATGGCTGGTGTTCGCGTAGCCGATTTCCCAGGATACTTCATTGACCTTGAAACGGCCGGTCGACAGAAGCGTCTTAGCATGGTTAAGACGATGGTCGTTGTAATATTGGTAAACTGGACTGCCATATAGACGCTTGAACCCGACCTTGAGCTGATATTCGTTGAGGCCCACCTGCTGGCAGAGTTCCTTGATGGTCGGTGCGTTGGCCATGTCCTTCAACACCAGCTCCTTTGCCATGTGCACCTTCTTTACGGTGGCCTCGTCGTTCAGAAACGGGCAGCCGGTGAGGTCGACATCCTGGTTGGCCCCGAAATACAGGCTCAACGTCTCGAGCACCTTCGCTCGCATGTACATTGTCTTTGCGTTCTCGGGCATCCTCGCAAAGAACATCTGCTCAAGCACCGCATACATGGCAGGTGCAATCGGTGCGCTGGTGTGGTATCGTTTGTCGACCGATATGGCATCGAATAGCTCCGCATTCTGCTTTCCGCCCATGAAAAGCTCGTGCATGTGCTCAATGCCGATCATCATCACCATCATGCGGGTTTTATCGCCAAGCGACACCTCCGCCCTAATGGGGTGTTGCGGATTATAAAGGATGTACATCGTGCCCTGCTCCAACGCCAACGAATAACCTGATGCTGGAACAAGCAGTGTGGCTGACTGCTCCAAAACGAACAAAATGCCGATGCGCCGGGCTTCCACTTCCATGGTGAAATGTGATTCGGCATCGGGGCTGGCCTGCACCCGCATGATGAGCATCTCGTTGTCCAGCTCGTAGGACTCGAAAGGATTTATTATACTTTTTGGGGTATTTTTTGGCTCATCCATTAGTCATTTTGGGGCATTTTTTTGGATTGAAGTACGTCGAGTAACTCATAATTTGGGTTAATAAGTTCCATATGTACGTTTTGGACGTGTCAATTTTACGTGTGTTCAACTTTTTGGGTTATTAATAATCCGTTTATGGACACTTCTTTTATTCGGTTCGCGATATTTTTGTGCATTCACTTTTCCCACGCAGCACCGTATAGGTAACGAATTTGCGAAGCATCGTCAGCGCCATACTTGCCCTTTTTCTTGCCGCTGCTCAGCCTGGCGTGTCAGATGCCATTTTGTTGAATGCAGACGCCTGCATTGTAGCTGGTCGTGTAACCGACGAAACGGGAAGGCCCGTTCCCGGAGTGACGGTACGCATCGATGATACGCAGAGCGGCGCGTTCACCGACAGCCGCGGTATGTTCACAGTCAGATTCGACACGTCTACATCCAGTCTTCGGTTTTCGGCGGTTGGATTCGAGCAAAGGGTCATCCCGGCCTCCGATATTGTCTGTGGCGATCTGGGCGACCTGAGCATGAAGCCGGCGACCAGTACGCTCAGGCCTGTCGTTGTGACGGCGACCCGGAGCTACCGGTCGCTCGATGGGACTTCGCTTCCAGTTACGGTTGTGTCGGAAAGCGATGTCCGAAGTACGGCTCCTACAAGGCTTGGGGAGCTGCTAGCCGAGCAGACAGGCCTGCAGGTTGTGAGCCAATTTGGCTCAGGGGTGCAGATACAGGGTTTCGACCCCGATTACACGCTCATCATGATCAACGGCGAGCCGCTAATCGGACGCGTTGCAGGCACCCTCGACCTGAACAGGATATCGGTGGGAAACATCCGACAGATTGAGATCGTGAAGGGCCCGTCGTCGTCCCTCTATGGAAGCGAGGCGTTGGCCGGGGTCGTCAACATCATCACCGAGCAGCCCAACGACTCCCCAAGGCTCAATGGCGCGGTGCAGGGCGGATCCTTCGGACAATTTGACGCGTTTGTTGGCGGCGGTGCAGGTTTTGGCAAGGTGGAAATGGATGTATTTGCAAACCACAATAGAAGCGACGGGTACGACCTCGATCCGGACACTCGATTGGCTACGATCCCCAGGACCTGGAGTACGACAGCGCGCAGCAGCATCCATTGGTCGGTCAAACCGGACGTCGAGTTCAAGATCGGAGTGGCGTTCTCAGACGAGGAGCAACGAAATCAGGACAATTTCATCACCAACGACCGCGGAAGGACCGATGTGAGGTACTTTTCACGCCAATTTGACACGGCGTTGTCGCCCGAACTCCGTTTCAAGCTGGCAGGCATCGACCAATTGAGCCTCCGAAACCACCTTACCACATTTGCGACCGACAGCTACTACCGGTACGAGTCCGATCTTGTAGAATTCGACCGAAGCAAGTTCGACCAGACCTACTGGAAATCGGAGGTGATCGTGAACGAGATGGTCACGCCGTCGCACTTTGTGACGGCAGGATTCGGGTACGTTCGAGAATCTGTGAAATCCGACCGCTTTCTGGCCGGAACTAACTACCAAAACACGGGTTTCGCATTTTTTCAGCATGAGTGGGAGCCAAGCGATGCATGGTCGGTCCTGACCGGACTTCGCTACGACCTCCACGACCAGTACGAAAGCACATTCAGCCCCCGCGTGTCATTTGCCTGGAAACCCGGCGACGTCAAGTTTCGCGGATCAGTGGGCACCGGCTTCAAAGCCCCCGACTTCCGACATCTGTACCTGAACTTCTTCAATCCGGCAGGCGGGTACACAGTCCTCGGTTCGGAATCGGCCGCCGACGAAATTGTCCGCCTCATCGCAAGCGGCCGCCTAAACGCCGACGAGCTGTTCCTTCCCCTCAATCAGATAACGTCGCTGAATCCGGAGCAGTCGCTGGCGGTCAATATTGGGGCCGATGTGTACAAACCGAGGTATTCACTTTCGGTCAATCTTTTCAACAACAACGTGTCCGACTTGATCGAGTACACCCGTGCCGCTGTTTTGAGTGACGGATTGACGCTGTTCAGCTACCAGAACGTGAGTCGGGTGCTTCTTCGTGGTGCCGAAATCTCCGGCTCGTACCGTCTCAGCGATGCTCTTGATCTGGGTGTTGGGTATCAGTTCCTCGATTCGAGGGACCAGGACGTGTACGACGACATCACGGCAGGACTCATATTCCGCCGTGATCCTGCCAACGGGGAGGTCACCCGCGTAAGGCCGAACGAATACGGCGGACTCCTGAACCGCAGCCGTCACAGCGGTAATCTGCGCGTCAGCTATGCGCACGCGGCAACAGGTACCGGCATTCATGCAAGGGCCATCTTTCGGGGACGGTACGGCTTCGGCGACGCGAACGGGAACGGTATTGTCGATGCCGCCAACGAATATGGAAAAGCGCACGTGATGCTCAACATAACGGCAACAAAGACAGTCACCCAGAATTTCGAGGTCTTCGGCAGTGCCTTGAACCTCCTCAACTTCACAGAAACAGACAGACTTCCAACGGCCCCCGGGCGCATGTTCCGGATGGGCATCCGATTCAACCACAGTTCCAAATAATCATCATCTACACATCAAATGAAACTTTCATTCAAGTCATTGGCCTTTTTGACGGTTATTACTCTACCGCTCCTCACCGCCTGCGAAGGTGGACTCTTCAGCTCAGGCGACGATGAGCCGTCGATCGCCCGCATCGACACCGTGAAAAATCTTCCGTCAGATCCACCTGTGTTCGTAGGACCCATGGGTCCAGTCGGAACGGGTAAGTACACCTTCTACAACTTCGAGACAAAGTCCATCGTGGCCAACTCCGATTCTGCCACCAACAAATGGGACATCGGCTTCCGTGCCACGTCCATTATCTTCAACAGTGGGGTGAGCGGCCCTGGCACCGCCCAGGCCCAAATGGTGAACGGCATCTTCGCCGAAATGCGCCAGGCACCCGAAGCGGGCTACAAGCAGGATGCTGCGGGCAATTTGGTGGTGCCGCCGGTGTCGGGTCAGGGATGGTACAACTACACGGGTCCGATGGGCAATCCAGTGAACGTGATCCTGCCTGTTCCTGGCCGCATCATCGTCGTCAAGACCAACTCCGGCAAGTACGTCAAGATGGAGATTCTGAGCTATTACCGCGACAATCCACCGGTGAGCACGCTTCGCCAAGAATCGCCCAGCCGCTTCATGACCTTCCGTTTCGCGCTGCAGCCCGACGGGTCGCGCAACTTCTGATGCTGCAGGTTATCGATTGACAGAAGCCCCGACACTGCTCGGGGCTTTTTTGTATCATGTTGCAACGACGAAACTGCCTAACCGTAGGAAACTATGAACCTTGACGAGTTGATCCCTCAGCTTGAGCTGAACCGCAATCCCGAGCGCGCCATTGGCATGAGCGCGTACATGCGCGACCAGTTC
>CAYZWQ010000028.1:0-21515 GCA_964481355.1 uncultured Chitinophagales bacterium | reverse complement strand
GGTGTCTAACAGCGACCGCGACGAGAACGCTGTCAAGGATGCCGTCAGCACTTCTGTGCAACTCAAGGAGGGAGAGAACCACCTGCTGGTGCGCACCACGCGCACCCACCAGAACATCGGCATCGTTTTGTTTGGCGAGCTGGCTTATGACTGGGGTTTCTATCTCACCATCCACGCCGGCACCCCCCTCGCCACACGGCAACGCCATACCCGCCGGACTCCGGAAGCCACGGTCATATCGACCATGTTCTACAAGGACACCCCAGAGGGATCGCGGCAGCGGCACGACATCTACATCGAGCATGTTGGACCGCCTGCGCCAGCCAATGTGAGCGTCACACTCGACGGTGTTTCCATCCCACTACTCTCAGGAACCCTCAACCCAGGCGTGAACCGCATACCCGCATGGATCCCTGAAATTTCCGGCCCCAAAAACGTCAGCCTCGATATCCGGTATACTGACCGCAACCGTCGCCATCGCCTCCGAATCGATCCGGCTCCCAAGTACACCCTTCACTTGATGCCACTCAGCCACCTCGACATCGGCTACACGCATCCTCAGCCTCGGGTCAAAGAGATCCATCTTCGACACCTCGACGAAGTGCTGGACCTCATGGACACCGATCGAGACTACCGTTGGACCATCGAGGCTTTGTGGATTCTGGAGGCCTATCGGGAGGGCAGAAGCAGCGAACAGGTGCAACGGCTCAACGATTATATCAAACAAGGACGCATTGCTCTATCACCTTTTTATACCAACCCGTTCACCGGAATGGTCGACGGCGAGGAGATGATTCGCTCGCTCGCCCTCGGAAATGCGCTCAAACAGGAGCTCGGCGTCGAGATAAACGCTGCCATTTACAACGATGTTCCGGGTCAATCGTGGCTGCTCCCACAACTGCTCAAAGATCAAGGGGTGAAGCTCCTGATCAATGGTCTTAACGAGGTGTACGGCGGTTATGTGCTGCAGCAAAACCTTCCGAAGGTGTTCCATTGGGAAGGGTCAGACAACAGTCGAGTCGTTTACTACCGTACCGAGTCGTACAACGAAGGCATGGCCTATGGGTTGGAGCGCGGCAACCCTGCCGTTGCGCACCGCATATGGACGCGCATCCAACGCATGCAGGCGCACGATTATCCCAGCGACCACATCTTGCTGAACGCAGCCTTCGGCGACAATCTGGGCATCGCTCGCAGACAATGGGATGCCTACAAACGGTGGAATGCCGAGTACAGTTGGCCTCGATTCAAGGCATCCACCATCAATGAGGCGACCGAGGCTCTTTTGGGTTCCATCTCCGGAGAGCTGCCGATCGTGCGCGGCGACGGCACTTCCGATTGGGACATCCAATTCCAGGGCGAACCCGACCGCATGCAGCGTTACCGCAAGAACCAACACATGCGAACGGCAGCCGAGAATGTGGCCACCATGGCCGCCATCCTGAATCCGCAGCTGTCGACCTACAGCACGCGTCTCGGCAAAGGGATGCAACGGCAGCTCGAATACAGCGGACACGGCAGTGGTCTAGAGTTCGGATACGGCACCGACGACGAAAATGCGCGCACGCTTGGATACCGAGAGTCGTACGTGGCTCAGGCCACCCAGTTCATCGACGAAGTGATGGAACGCGCAAGCTATGGCTGGATCCATCCACAAGCCTCCTTGGTTGGTGAGTTCGCCATCATTTTCAATCCCCATGGATTCCCCTTGAGCGGCCCCGTTTCCATCGATTTCAACCCGATGAGGTTCGCTTCCTATTCGGTCGAGGAAATCGACGGCACTCCAATTCCTCACAAGTGGGATAACTTTACGCTTTCATTCTACATGCAAGACCTTCCGTCGTTCGGTTGGAAGAAGGTGCGCCTGGTGCCGCTCAAGCCCGCGGCGGAATCGTACCCGGGTTGGTCCATCTCGGAACATTCGATCGGGAATCAGCACGTCAGCATCAGCGTAAACCCGGAAACGGGGCATCTGGCAAGCATCGAAAATGTGACCGATTCCATTGGCCTCGATCTTGGTGGGCGTTCGTTCGCCGGTCTGCAGGTATCGGTCGGAGGAGTCAATATGCCGTTTGCTGATGTGCCGCTCGATCCGCCTACGATACGGATCAAAGACCACAGACCTGTGTCGCTATCCATCCACGTCGAAAGGTCTAATTCCTTGCTCCCGACGGTTACATATACGCTCTACAACAATTCTGATGTGATTCACATCGCATCCTCATTCGATTTGCGCCAATTGGGCATTACCGACCAGCCTCAATTGTATGCTGTGAATTTCCCGGTTCCGATAACCGGAGCCGATGTATTTGTCGAGGCGCTTGGGGGCTTCATGGATGGTCTTCGCGACCGACTGCCAGGATTGAACACCACCGGCTATTCCATGAGGGAGGTCTTGACGGTCACCGACGGCCGGATGTCCATGGACCTTGCATCGCCCGACAACCGCGTGACGTACGTACACCGCGATCAGGCCAATGCGTATGCCTCCATCAAGGCCAACATCGTGAACAACTTCCCCGAAAACTGGAATCGAAGAGAAGAAAACAGCACCATGTTGACAACGCGGTTTGCCATACGGCTCAAACCGGGTGGTTTCGACCCGGGTAGCAGCCACCGGTTTGGGCAGAGCATCGCCAACCCACCGATACCGCTCAATTGGTGGTTCAATACGGAGCCGGTCTCCGAATCGGGATTGCAGGTCGAGTCCGAACACAGCGTCGTGTCGTCGTTGCAGGCTGTCGGAGACGACATACGCGAAGGTGTACTGATACGCTTGAAGAACACTCATCCGCAGGCTTCGGATGTCATCCGGCTCAAAGCGGAATGGCTCGATTTTGGCGATCTATGCCAAACCGATTTGCTGGGTAACGGATGCAAAGCCGTCCGAAACGCAGCTGGATCAGCTACGATAGAACTTGGTCCAAACCAGATAGCAACACTTAAATGGAAACGAAAACAGTAGGATTTGATCAACCCTTGAACCACAACACAACCAAAAACACCATGAAACAGAATAAACCGCTACGCTCATTTTTGCTCATCGCCTTGCTGATGGGACTATACGGATGCTTCGAGATCGTCGAAGTGCTCATGCCCGACGAAGTTGGCGCCGGAGGACAGTTTGTCGTCACGATGGATGCAAAGACAACCGACAGCGACGAGAATCCGAAATATGGGATGGTCGCCATCCACATGGAAGAAGGCTTTCGTGTTGACTCTATGAAGTACACTGGCACCAACGGCCAAGGATACTTCTATTTTCTGGCCAACGACAGCACCACGAAGTATGACAAACAGAGCGGCATCAAATCGGGCTGGAGCGATTCCCTTGCGAGCAAGTTTGGTCTTGAGGAAGGATACAAATGGGAAGTTTGGGAGATGGAAGAACCCTATTCGGCCGAAGCCAAGGAGAATAATTACGATATCACTATCTACATGACGGCCACCGAAACACTCGGTACGTTCCCGTTCAGTTTCTTGATCACCGAGTCGGCCTATGACCTCGTTCCGATTGAAGGTGAGAAGACGTTCGATTTCCGTGAAAGCAAAGACGAAATCCAAGTGGTGGAAGGCACGCCGATCCGCGAAGATCGTCCAAATTTACCATTGAGTGTAGAATTGGAACAGAATTACCCGAATCCGTTCAACCCATCGACCACCATCACATTTTCGGTACCGGTCGACAGTCCGGTACGTCTGACCGTCACCGATCTCACGGGCCGAGTGGTCCGCACGTTGGTTGACTCCCGTCAGGCAGCCGGCACCTATCGTGTGAATGTCGACATGTTGAACTTGAGCAGCGGCGTTTATCTGTACCGCCTCGAGGCGGCTGGTCAGACGATGACACGTTCGATGACGCTCATCAAATAACCCACCTTACCAAACCCCTCCCTTTAATTCCCTCCCCCCGTGAAGGGGGAGGGGACATTTATTATGGCAAAACGATATCGCGTAGCGAGTGTAAAGGATATGGGTCCGTTATTTACGGACAATCCGAACAATATGATCGGTCAGGATGGTGCCTTCAGCATCCCCACCTCCAGGGGGTTATTCTTCTATTTTGGCGACACTGTTTTGGGCAAGCGTCGCAATATCAAAAGCCTATGGTATCCCGACGGCTTTGCCATCGGTAACCGCGACATGTCCGAATTCGGCGACATCACCGGAATGCTTACCAATACGGGTCTTTTCTGCCACGACAAAGATGCCGAGGGAGGTTTGACCCAGTATGAATATGTGACCGACAGCGCCGGCAATATTCGCCAGCTCATCCCCGACAAGCCCGGCGAGACGCCCGACAAATGGCGTAACTGGTGCCTGCATGGCATACAGCTGGGCGAAACCCTCTATTTATACTATATCCAGGTGGAGATGTTCGGTACCGGATTTTTACCCGTCAACTTCAGGGTGCATGGATCAGGACTTGCCAAAGGGTCGATCCACGACATGGAGTTCACGCGAATTGAGGGTCCACATGGCGGAATGTTTTGGACTGAAAATGAGCCCATGTTCGCCAATTCCGTCGTCGACGGCAACGACGGCTACCTGTACGTTTACGGCGTTCGCCGCGAAAAGTACGGCGTGCAACGCTGTTACGTGGCAAGGGTGAAGCCGGGTGAAATCGAAGACCGGCACGCCTATCGCTACTGGGATGGTTCCGGTTGGAACAAAAATCTGGCCGAGGCGGTGAGCGTGCTTGGTGGCATGCCCAACGAAATGTCGGTTTCGTGGAACAACTGGCTTGGTTGTTGGCTGGCTGTAAACAGCTACAGCACCGAGGGCAAAATTGTGGCCCAGACCGCCGACCGCTTGGAGGGCCCATGGTCGAAGCCGAAACTGCTCCACACCATCAAATTGCAGCATCATGGATTGCCCTATCCGCTGCTGATCTACGCAGGTAAAGAACACCCGAACCTTTCGCGCGAAGACGGACGCATATTGGCGGTCACCTATATCGAATTTGAAGAGTACTACCCCCATCTGCTCGAGATCGAGCTTGAGAGACCAACACGCAGACGAAAAGACTGAAATTTATCAAACCCACATTTTGAGATGTTCCTATGATCCCCCGTTTAGACGAACTTGGAAGCGATGTGCTCAGGCACAGGCACGGTGATCTGTTCAATCACCCAGGACTTACAAATTTTATCGGCACTGTTCAGGTGGATATCGACCCAATCGGCATCCGAAGCATCAATTTTCCTCCATTTGGTAACGGAGACGGCATTACCGCCTCGCTATTCCTGAACGGCAGGTACTGGCCTTCGTACGGTAGGCCGGTCGACATCCAATGGTTCCCTGACAAAGTGGTGCGCAGCGCCGAGCACGACGGTATTCATATAAAGTCGACCTTGGTGCTGCCGTTCGACGTCAACGCTGCGTTGATCCGCATCGATGTCACCAACAAGCATTCTGAGGCCCGAAATATCGATATCAAGCTCGGCATCGCCAGCTACATCATCAAGGCGATGCGAGCATGGAAAACCCCGATCGCACCGGCAGATTTTGAGCTGAAGACCGAACTTGAGATTCAGCATGGCGCTCCTGAAAAGGGCAACACCATGGATATTGACCAAGGCCGGAATGCCATTATCCATACGGCAAGCGATGAGTCGGCCGCACAGATTCAGGGTTTGCTTGCGCCATCGGTCAAAGTGTCGTCACGTCCATCCTACCTGGCAACAAGCTTGGAATGCGCTGGAGGGGAGACAAAGACGATCTGGTACATCACAGTTACGGGCGATGATGTAAAAACGGTCACATCGGTGTTCGATGGCATTGCACACGACCCCGAGTCCGCCATGCGTCAGGTGCGTTCACGCTGGGAGCACGAGATCGAGGCCATCTTTACACCCGATAACGACGTTTATTCCGGGCATCTTCCCATTCTGGACACCGACGATGCTGAAATTCGCCGCGTGTACCACATGGGTGTGTTGGGTGTGACCTATTTCCGTCGCGATAATCCCGCCTCCGTGTACGGGCGAGCCTACGACACCCTCATGCCGAAGCATTGGCAGACGGTGACCTTCATCTGGGATTACCACCTCAGCGGCACGGTGCATGCGCTGCTCGACCCGAAGGTGATGACCAAGTACATGGATACGTGGCTGAAGATGGACATTCATTCCCATTTCGGCACCGAATACCTCACGGGGTCGCCCGTCGGGTACTGGTACAGTGTGAATGACTACGCCCTCATCGCCCTCATGCGCGATTATCTCACTTGGACGGGCGACACCGCCTGGCTCGACAAGCCGCTTTCGCTGAAAGATGGAACCGTCAAGCCCGCAGCGGACATGCTCAACCATTTTGCGCACAATTACCGAGAGTTCCAGACCGACAGTGGATTGGCCAACTACGGTGGGCTGAACAACCTGTTGGAATGCGTGAGCACCTATATCCACGAAGTGGCCAGCTTGAATGCGGCTAACGTCTTCAACTTGCGTTATGCGGCCGAAATTGCAGCTTTCAAAGGAAACACGGGCAGCGCGAAGGCACTTCTCGACGAAGCAAACACGCTTCTTGAGCGGGTTCAGACCTTGTATGCCGACGGAAAAGGATTCTGGAACGCCCGTTTCCCCGGCAATGAGCTGGTCGAAGTGCGCCACGTCTACGATTTCCTCACCGTATTGAACACGATTCCTGACGCACTGTCCGACAAGCAGAAGAAGGAAATCACCACATTCTTCGTGAACGAGCTGCAGACCCCTACTTGGATGCGGGCCTTGTCGCCCTACGACGACAACTCCATGTTCAGCGTGCGAACCGACCACCAATGGAACGGAGCCTATCCGGCATGGCCACCCATGAGCGCCCTGGGCCTCTATAACATCGGCGAGCAAGACATTGCCTTCAACTGGCTCAAAGGGCTCGCAAAAACGGCGAATCAGGGTCCATTTGGCCAGGCTCACTTCGATGAGAGCGTGATGCCGCTCGAAAGCGGCGGATCCCTTAAGGTCTCGGCCGACATCCCGTACATCAACGACTGGACCTGCTCGAGTAACGGCAGTTGGGTGAAGCTGATCATCGAGGGTGTCTTTGGCGTCAAGGCTGGAATCAACGGCATCGAAGCCACCCCAAAATTTAGCAGCTTTGACCCGAATGCCGTGCTTCGCGGCCTGAAATGGCAGGGCAAAACGTATGACGTTAACCGCAACGGACTTGTGCAACCGTGAATCGACCAACCATCACATCCCCAGAGGTTGACCGTATGACCGGAGAGGTCGTCATCCGTTGGGTTGACGATCGTTCCGGTAACATCCCTAAACTCATGGGTGACCACAACGATTGGCAGCCCGAAGACGGCCAGGTGTCGAAGTCCGACCCATCCGTGACTGAATGGCGATTCGCCTTGCCGCTCGATGCGCGCATCGAGTACTCCTTCGTCCACGAAGAGCGCAAACCCATTCGTGATCCGTTAAACCCCAACATCATGCACAACGGATTCGGAACCTTGTCGGAGCTCATGATGCCCGAATATGTGAGCCATCCAGCACTGAAGTTACTTCGAACCGGGTACAAAGGCTCGGTGAAAGGATGTGACGAACATGTGATTGCATCCCATAGTATGGGCTATCCGGTGAGGTTTCAGGTGGACACCATGCTGGCGGGTGATGGACCGAACACGATGCTCATTTTTAACGACGGCCTCGATTATATCGAATTCGCACATGCCCGGGAAGTCTTGGCCTGGCTGCACGACGAGGGAATGATCGGACCCGTTACCGCCGTTTTTGTGAATCCACCGAACAGGCATTTAACGGGTCCCCCGAGCCGCCGTACAGAGTACGACCTCAATCCAGACTATGCCTCCTTCATTGCATCGGAGCTGGTGCCTTGGGTCGAGTCAAAGTATCAAACTGGGGGTGAAGCATCTGGGCGGATAATCATCGGCGATTCCTATGGCGGGGTTTGCGCCCTCAACGTCGCCCTGAGCCATCCCGACGTTGTCGGCATGGCGTACAGCCAATCGGGCTACGTCGGCCTGCGCAGAGATGCCATATTTGACAGGGCTCTCAGATACGGAAACCTGATACGGTTTTGTTTCGATGTCGGCACGTTTGAGACCAAAGTCGGGGCTGGCATGCTAGACCCCGACGAATTGGATTTTTATGATGCCAACCTTCGGCTTCACCGGGCATTGACCGATGCGGGTGTGGCTCACCATTTCAATGTAGAGCCTCAGGGTCATACGTGGGGCTTCTGGAGAGACGGGCTGCTACGAAACCTGCCCATTCTATTAGACAATGCGTAATATTTTCATTCTATATCAGTAATCATGCAAGAGCACAACAGCAAGCACACATCGGAAATGTCAACGAAATCCTCGAACTATGTGCGGGGTCGATTCGATACGCACCCCAAGCATCAACTGCATTATGGTACGCTGCATGCAGGTTACCACGTGTTGGCCAAGCGCATTCAAGACGCCATGCAGACCGGAGTTCGTGTTTTGGCAATCGACGGTTACCATGGGGTCAACTGGAAGGTCTTTCGTGATCAACTTGAGGCCGAGCTCCAGGTCTTGGCAATTCCGACGTCCTGGATGGCGATGGATGATGCACTTAAAAGCCCTGAGCAGCTGCGCCTCGAATTGGAGCCTTTTCTGGGTGGAGATGATCCGATCTTCGGATTCATGTGGCCGCTTGGAATTGAACCCATGTTCAACCCGGCCCAAATCGCATCGATTCGCACACAGGCCTTGATTGCGCGTGGACGTCCAGCTGGCAGCCTCATGATCGTGTATGGTGTCGGAGCGGCGCTTATCGACAACGCCGATTCCGTGTGGTATGTGGATATTTCGAAGGAGGTCATCCAACAGTTTCACAAGGAGGGAAAGCTACGAAATTGGGGCGACGACCAGGACCTTGCATTCGGAGCGTTCTACAAAAGGGCATACTACATCGAGTGGCCGTCGATGAACCGCCATAAACAGGCACTGTTGCCAAAAGTCGATTGCATGATCGACGGCCAAGATGAGGGGAATCCCATTTCGATGAAGGGATTCGACTTCAGGGCTGCGCTCGACCAGATGGCCCGCACACCGTTTCGTCCACGGCCTTGGTTTGCACCCGGTCCATGGGGCGGCCAGTTCATGAAATACCACATGGGGCTGGACCCAAACCAAACCAACTATGCGTGGTCATTCGAGCTGATCGCACCCGAGAACGGTATTCTTTTCGGCGATGGAAATCATTCCTTAGAGGTAACCTTCGACTGGCTCCTGTTCAACGACAGTGCCGGCATCATGGGAACCGATGCCGCAATGCAATTCGGCACAGAATGGCCGGTGCGGTTCGATTATCTCGATACCATGGATGGCGGCAACCTTTCTGTTCAAGTCCACCCAAGGCCCGACTACATTCGCCAAAATTTCGGGGAGTCCTTCACTCAGGACGAAACCTACTACATTGCCCTTGCCGAGGACAATGCCAAAGTCTACTTGGGTTTCAAGGACGAAACCCAACCCGACGAATTTCGGAGACTGCTTACCGAGTCGGCACAGCATGGCAGGGAAGTCGATGTGGATCGATATGTCCACAATATGCCGTCGAAAAAGCACGATCTTTTCATCATCCCCAACGGAACCATACACTGCAGTGGCGCAGGCAACCTGGTGCTCGAAATAAGCGCAACCCCTTACACTTACACCTTCAAGCTGTACGACTATTTGCGCCGCGATCTGAACGGGAATTTGCGTCCGATCAACATCGACCGTGGATTCGACAATCTGTACTGGGATCGCCGATCCGAATGGGTTGATGCGAACTTGGTTGCAAAACCCACCGTCAAGGCAGAGGGGAACGGATGGATCGAGTACACCCTCATGGATGTGCCTTACACCTTCTATATCATCAACCGTGTTGACTTCGAGGACTCGTGCGAGTGGACGACCGGCGAAATCGGTTACATGGTGAACCTGGTGGAAGGAGACCACGTGGAGGTACACGCCGAAAATGGAAAGGTAGTTCCCTTAGCCTACTTGGAAAGCATGGTTGTGCCCGCCAGGACTGGCAAGGTGCGTTTCGTAAATCGCGGAGATGTGCCTTGCAAGCTGATGAAGGTATACGTGCGCCCCGGCACCGGCGTTTCGCAGCCGCTCAACGACCCCATTGGGTGACCCATGGTCCGATGCAGGATAAAAACGCCATGCGAGCTGCCATGAAACCATGGTCGTACTTGCCCGACGCCCATTTCAATCCTGCCGCATCGGTGGCCGCATGGATTTATGACTCCGAGATGGACCCATACGAGGCCTCGGACGTCATTCCAGTTATGCCCGAAGTCGACACCGACTGGCGCGACCGCGCCATGGAGGTGAAACCCTTGCCCGTGGTGTCGTTTTCGACAGACATAACGCCAGATCGCAATCTCGTGGCCGCCTCCGTACGTCTGTCGGCTCTTGGAATCGTCGACGTTCGCGTGAATGGTTCCTTTGTGGAATCGATCCCGCGGTTCTGGCCCGGTTGGACCGATTACAGGCAACGGGTTCCCTATGCCAGGTTCGACTTGGGCACCGTTTCGGCAGGCAGTTCGTTCAACATTGAATTATTGTTGTCGGGTGGTTGGTATGCCGGCTATTTGGGTTGGGAGCGCAACAGGGGGTATTATGGCGCATTGCCGGCCGTTTGGGCCGAGGTTGTGCTGGAATATGAGGACGGCCGAGTGGATCAAATCGGAACCGGCACCGACTGGGCTGTATCTGACACGGAGTGGCTTGAGGCGGACTTGTACATGGGTGAAACGGTGGACCTCAGAAGCGTCGGTTCGCGTCGGCCGCGGCGAAGCGCCAAGCGGTGGACAGGCCTTGCACCTACGATCTTCGCCGCCGACTGGCAGCCCGTTCGAGTTGTCGAAGTGATAGCGCCAGTGTCGGTGACGAAGCATGAGAGCTACTGGATGGTCGACTTTGGCCAAAACCACTGCGGGGTGCCGGCTTTTTCGGTGGGGCCTGCGAGTGAGGTGGTGCTTCGGTTTGGTGAGGTCCTGCAGGCCGACGGGAGTCTGTACACCGAGAACTACCGGATGGCCAGGTCGGTCGACACGGTGAGGATCGGCGATGACCGGCACGAGTACAGGGGTCGATTTACCTCGCACGGGTATCGGTACATGACCATCGAGGGCGATCTGGATGCCGTCGAGGAGGGGTCGCTGGCATCCTGCAGGTTGATGTCGGATTTGGGGAGGGTGGGTGCTTTCGAGTGTGATCATCCGCGGCTTCAGATGCTGTACGACATGTACGTCCGAAGCTCGGAAAGCAACTTGGTCGACCTTTCGACCGACTGTCCTCAGCGCGATGAGCGTCTTGGCTGGACCGGCGACGGATCGATCTTGGCAGAGGCGCACACCATGACATGGAACATGGAGGCCTTTTACAGGAAGTGGCTCACCGACGTAGTGAGCTCCCAACGCAGTGATGGAGCCGTCCCTGATATTGTTCCTTACGTTCACTTCGCAAGCGGCATCGTTGGATGGAACAACGCAGCTTGGAGCGATGCCTGCATTCTGGTGACTCATGCCTGCATGAAGGCTTACGGGTTTTCAGATGAGGTAAAGTCGCTGTGGAACCCCTGGATGCACTACCTAGATTCCCTATGGGCTGATTCCGACCATGGGCTTCGTCCCGCCGCAGGTCATGGAGATTGGCTTTCGACAGAAGATACCCCGAAGGACCTCATTGCGACAGTCTATCATCTCGCGGTTCAAAAGGCCATGATCGACATGGGCGAGTACGTTGGGGCTGATGTCACGCAACTTCGATACAGGTTCACGACCACATTGGCGGAGTTCGAAAAACGGTGGGCTTCCAAGATCGACCAGTTTTCCCAGACTGCCTGTGTGCTGTGCCTCAAGTATGGAGTTCTCGCTACTCGTGAGAGTGCGATTTCGGAGCGACTCCTGGGCAACCTCGAGGAGAACAATGGTCTGCTCACCACCGGTTTCCTTGGCACGGCACACCTTCCTTTTGTTTTATCTGAGTTGGGACGGCACGATGCTGTGATGCGGCTCTTCGAAAACGATGCCTACCCGTCCTGGGGGTTCATGATCCGCCATGGTGCAACGACCTTTTGGGAGCATTGGGACAGTTGGCATCCCGACAGGGGTTATCGGCATCCTATCATGAACTCGTTCAACCACGCTTCGCTTGGGGCATTTGCATACTGGTTTTACAGGGTTGCAGGTTGGTTGGACGATGTGGACCTCTCCCGAAATACAGCCAAAATTGTACCGGTCGATATACCGGGCTTGAATCGGGTAGCCATTTCACGGACAACGCCCCTTGGCGACATTCGGATCGAATGGGTTCGTGAGGGCAACGGCTTCAAGGTTGGTGTCAACTTTCCGCCACACCTTGTGATTGATTGGGATTTCGAGCACATTCCAAAGGCGAAGGTTATGATCACCTATCTACGTTAACAAAACTTGAAAGTAATTGTCTAACATCAAATTTATCAACGTATCCAAATGGTATTCGCCGGGGCAACCTGTGGTGAAGGACCTCAATCTGGAGATTCATGACAAGGAGTTTCTTGTCATTGTAGGACCTTCGGGATGCGGTAAGTCGACCACCCTTCGCATGATTGCAGGTCTTGAGGACATCAGCGTTGGAGAGCTCCAGATCGACGGGCGGCGCATGAACGAAGTGGCGCCCAAAGACCGCGACATTGCCATGGTGTTTCAAAACTACGCCCTGTACCCACATATGACAGTCAAACAGAACCTTGCATTCGGGTTGACGTTGCGAAAGGTTCCCAAATCGGAGATCGAAACTAGGGTTGCCGAAGCAGCCCGCATCCTTGGTCTCGATTCCTATTTAGGCAGAAAACCGAAGGAACTGTCGGGCGGGCAGCGCCAACGGGTTGCTGTGGGTCGTGCCATCGTGCGCAAACCAAGAGTTTTCCTGTTTGATGAGCCCTTGAGCAATCTCGACGCAAAGATGCGCGTTCAAACACGTGGCGAAATCTCCCGCCTGCACCGCGACCTCAAGGCGACCATCGTATATGTAACACACGACCAAGTGGAGGCAATGACGCTTGGCACACGCATCGTTGTGATGAACGACGGCCTTGTGATGCAGGCCGACACGCCGTTGAATTTATACTTAAAGCCGGCGAACAAGTTCGTAGCTGGCTTCATCGGCAGCCCGGCCATGAACTTTGTGCCTGGGACGGTCGATCTGAGCGACGGCAATGTCAGATTCTCGTCCGCATCGGGCAGGTTGACATGTGAGCCCGACACCTCCGTCTTCGAAAAAAACAACCTCACCGACAGCCCTGCCGTCGATCTGGGAGTCCGCCCCGAACACTGGATCCTCACGACAAAAGAGGATGCTGACGGCTTCCAGATTACGGTGGATGTCCTTGAACCACTGGGCAGCGAATCATACGTATATGGTTCGAATCATGACCTGCGTGTCGTGGTAAGGACACAAGGAAGTCTTCAGCAGGAAGTTGGGAGTACGTTGTACCTCAAGCCCGATCCAATGAACGTCCACCTCTTCAGAGCTACGGATGGTACGCGTATTTAGGTGGTTATTTTCTGTGTAGTGTCTTGAGCAAGGCGCAAAAAATTCATACATTCTAGGTACATGTAGTTCATGTGTCCAATATTACGTTCTAATCTAGAACACATCTCATTTAAAGTTCATGATCAATAAAGTAATCGAGCGTGTCGACCCCGACAGCTCATTGCCGCTGTATTTACAGGCGGAGCAAATTGTGCGAAAACTTATCGACGATCCCGAGTATGCCGATGGTGTAAATCTTCTCCCCAACGAACTCGAACTCTCTGAAGCTATAGGTGTTTCGCGCAGCACGATGCGTGAGGCGATGAACAAGCTTGTATTCGAGGGTCTGCTTGTCCGGAAGAAAGGGTTGGGTACGAGGGTTGCAGAGCGTCAGGTGGCGACCAAGGCAAATCTGTGGCATGGCGACCCCAGCGAGTTCTATGAGTCTGGCCTGAAACCGGATGTGCTCGAAATCACCATTGGCTGGGAGAGAGCCCCCCGTCCTGTGTCGAAGTTCTACAGCATCCCCGAGAAAAGGTCTGTCATCAAAGTGGAACGCCTCATCGACTGCATCGGCTCTGCAAAGGTGTATGTCACTTCTTGGCTGAATCCCAGAATTGGGCTGCGCAGCCACATGGACTTTGAGGGGATGTCGGTTTACGAACTCTTGAAGCAGAGCGGTGTGACGATCGGCAATGCGGTTGAGGAGTTGACTGCCAAAGTGCCCGAGCCGTGGGTCTACAAAAAACTCGAAATCAAGCCGGGTTCCATCGCTATCTTCCGCAGGAGGTTTGTGTACGACAAAGATGGCAAACCCATCGAGTACCGCCTGGAGATCTACGATGCATCCAAGTTTGTGATTCGCTACGATCTGGACGGCCCATCTCTCTAATTTGAACTAACGGCAACGCATCATGACGGCAACCATTGGAAGGATCGGATTTTGGATTGGTCTTTTCATGGGTGCGCAGATTTTGTGGTTGCCGCCATTTGCCGGACTGAGCGACACGGCGCAAGCCACGCTCGCAATGTCGGCGGTGATGGTTGTTTGGTGGATGACGGAGTCGATTTCGATATCAGCGACGGCGTTGTTGCCGTTGGTGCTGATTCCCGTATTGGGGATCGGAACCATATCGCAGGCGTCTTCGCCGTATGCAAATCCCGTCATTTTCCTGTTTTTGGGAGGGTTTCTGCTCGCCACGGCGTTGGAGCGGTGCGGTCTTCACAAGCGAATCGCCTATACGATCGTGTCATTGATCGGGATGTCGCCCAATAAGCTCATCTTGGGCTTTTTGATCGCATCGGCGGCGTTGAGCATGTGGATCAGCAATACGGCGACGGCGTTGATGATGCTTCCGATAGCGCTGTCGGTCGGTTCGATCGGCTCGCAGTATGGCAATACCGACAAGGCCATTGCGGCATTACTCCTGGCCGTCGCCTTCGGCAGCAACCTGGGTGGAGTAGGCACATTGATCGGCACCCCTCCGAATGCCATCATGGTTGGGTATCTACAGCAAAACCACGATATCCAGATCGGTTTTGCGGAATGGATGAAAATCGGTGTACCCATCATCCTTGTCATGCTTCCAGTCGTTTATTTCGTGCTGAAGGCCACCATGGGCTTCACCACAAAGATGGATGAAGGCGCCATTGCCCGCGAAGTGCGCATGCAGCGATCCCTGTTGGGATCGTGGTCGGCAGCTGAGGCGCTCGTCACACTGCTTTTCTTAGTTGCCGCGGTAGGATGGATCTTCCAGCCATACATTGCCCCGTACATTCCAGGAATCAGCGATGCTGGTGTCAGCATATTTGTGGGATTGCTGCTTTTTGTCGTGCCCGACGGCCGAGGGGGAAAGTTGTTGGAATGGTCCGATGCCGAAAGGATTCCATGGGGTGTGCTAGTGCTTTTTGGCGGTGGTCTGAGTCTTGCCGACGCCATTCAGCGGTCCGAGTTGGCCGTGTGGCTCGGCGACTCGATGTCGGGCCTTGCCGTATTGCCGTTGCCTGCCATCATCCTATTCGTCTCGCTCATGATCATCTTCTTCTCGGAAGTGACCAGCAATTCGGCGACAGCGGCGGCCGTGCTGCCGGTGATGGGGGCATTGGCCGTCACGCTCGGGTACGACCCGACGGTCTTGGTCATACCCGCGACCTTGGCAGCCACCACGGCCTTCATGCTGCCGGTGGGCACTCCGCCGAATGCGATCGTGTTCTCGTCTGGCAAGATCCGGCAGATCGACATGATCCGAACCGGCTTTTGGCTGAACATCGCGTCAGCCTTTGTCATCACGTTGATGATCACGCTCCTCATGTGATTTTTGCATTTTTTTGGGGTTGCATCTTCTCCAAAATCATGCCATAATACAGCCCCTCCGATAATCATAATCACGATCACCTATGTGGCTCAACCTTAAGTCATACGAAGAGTACAAGCAGACCTACGACAAAAGCATCCAGGATCCCGAGGCGTTTTGGGAGCACGAGGCAGGTACCTTCTATTGGCGCAAACGTTGGGACAAGGTACTGTCGGGCGATTTCAAGAACGTGGATGTGAAATGGTTCGAGGGCGGCAAACTCAACATCACCGAAAATTGCCTCGATCGTCACCTAAACCTGATCGGCGACAAGGTTGCCTTCATTTTCGAGCCCAATCACCCCGACAGCTTCCGTCGCACCATCACGTATCGGCAGTTGCATGAAGATGTGTGCCGATTCTCGAACGTGCTCGACTCGTTTGGGGTGAAAAAGGGCGACCGAGTCTGCATTTACATGGCCATGGCTCCAGAGCTTGTCATCGCGATTCTGGCATGCGCGCGCATAGGAGCGATCCACTCGGTGGTGTTCGCCGGATTCTCCGCCAAGTCGCTCAGCGAGCGCATCAACGACTGTGGTGCCAAAATGTTGATCACGAACGACGGCGGGCGTCGCGGTGAGAAGGACATCCCTCTCAAAGATATTGTCGACGAAGCTTTGGAGACATGTCCTACCGTAGAGAAAGTGATCGTCTGCCGCCGTACCAACCGCGACATCAACATCGTTGAGGGCCGCGATGAATGGTGGCACATGCTCATCCGAAATGCCCCTAAGGAGCACAAGGCCGTCGAAACCGACGCCGAAGACCCGCTGTTCATCCTGTACACATCCGGTTCCACCGGCAAACCGAAAGGTGTGATGCACACCGTGGGAGGATACATGGTGTACACCAGCTATTCGTTCCGTAACGTGTTCCAAGTGGGGGAGAACGATGTATACTGGTGCACGGCAGACGCCGGATGGATTACAGGGCACTCGTACATCGTGTATGGTCCGTTGCTGAACGGTGCCACAGGCATCATTTTCGAGGGGATACCTAACTATCCCGATCCGGGCAGGTTTTGGGAGGTGGTCGAGAAATACCGCGTGACCCACTTCTACACGGCTCCCACGGCCATCAGATCGCTCATGAAAGACAGTGTCGATTACATCTACAAGTATGACATTAGCTCGCTAAAGGTACTGGGCACCGTAGGTGAGCCCATCAACGAGGAAGCCTGGCACTGGTATGATCACCACGTTGGCAGGGGTAAGTGTCCGATCGTGGACACCTGGTGGCAGACCGAGACCGGCGGCATCATGATATCGCCCTTGGCGGGCATCACCCCAACAAAGCCGGGCTTTGCGACCTTGCCGTTGCCGGGTATCCAGCCCATGCTCATGGACGAGAATGCGCGTCCGATCGAAGGCAACGGCGTAATGGGCAATCTGTGCATATCGCACCCATGGCCGTCGATGGCCAGGACCATTTGGGGCGACCATGAGCGTTTCAAACAGACCTATTTCAGCACCTATCCCGGATATTACTTCACGGGAGATGGGTGCCGTCGCGATGTGGATGGATACTACAGGATCACAGGTCGCGTCGACGACGTGCTCAACGTGTCCGGCCACCGTTTAGGCACCGCCGAGATCGAGAGCGCCATCGACGAGCACCAGAACGTCGTTGAGACCGCTGTAGTTGGCTATCCGCACGACGTCAAGGGCGAGGGGATCTACGCGTACATCATCTGCAACGAAGAGCCAGCCGACGTGATGGTATTCAAGAAGGAGGTGCACGACCTGGTGACGAAGATCATCGGTCCGCTCGCCAAGCCCGATAAGATCCAAGTGGTTCCGGGGCTGCCCAAAACACGCTCCGGCAAGATCATGCGCCGTATCTTGCGCAAGATTGCCGCCGGCGAGAAAGACAACTACGGCGACACCACGACGCTGCTTGATCCGGGCGTGGTCGATGCCATCGCGAACGGCCGGGCGGTTTGATTCCTTAGCCCAGGGTAGCGCCCTGGGCTAAGGAAATCACCTTATTTGATCAGCAACATGGTTCGGTTTTGGACGTAGTCGCCTGCACGTAGCTGATAGAGGTACACACCGGACGCCAGTCTGTTTGCGCTGAAATTGACCGTGTGTGAGCCGGCGGACATCGGGCCATTCAACAGGGTAGACACACGCTGCCCGAGCACGTTATAGACATTCAATTGAACATTGCCCGCAACCGGGATGGTGAAGCTGATGTTCGTGGACGGGTTGAATGGATTCGGATAGTTTTGATACAGGGCATAATCGCCAGGCAGCGTTGGATCACGATCGATGTTCGTTGTCAGGTTTGCAGCCGCCATCACGGCAGCATATGCATCAATTTTACCTGGCCCCCATGTATTATTGGGAAGTTCAGAGCCTGTATGGGCATCAGAACGTGCCGTTTGCTGAAGAATGTCGCGCACTTCTCGGGCACTCAGCTTAGGGTTTGCCTCAAGCATCAACGCTATGATTCCGGCGGTGTGTGGAGTTGCCATACTGGTTCCCTCGGAGAGATGGTGTATCCCACCGGGAAGAATCCGCGCTACGTCCCGTTTCTCCTCCGGTATATCCGCTGAACTGGCAGAGGCGATGAGCTCGCCGGGTGCCGTAATATGTGGTAAGATGCGTCCATCACGCGAAGGACCCTTGCTGCTGAATCCGGAGATATTCCCTACTTGAGCTTCGATGTTGTTTTGGGAACCGTTGGCTGCCGTCCAGGAATTTCGGGTAACATACGAGCCGACCGCGATCACTTCTTTGGCTGTTGCCGGTGAGCCTACCGTGGAATTCGTGTTCCCGCCGTAGATGCGTGCCTCGAGGTTTTGTGCCGGATTGAAATGGTCTCCATTCTGAACCCATGCATTGAAGGTGCCTGAACCGTACGAGTACATGTAAATCTCAAAATCGCCCTCTCCCACATTTGGGACCTCCTCGAGTGAGTATTGTGCGAGGATCAAGATCTCATGAATTCCCTCGTTGTTGGAGGTCTCTCCTTCAAAAGTAACGGTGAAACCAGGTCCTGCCTGCAACTCTTGTTTTTCATACGCATCGCCCTTGCCCCATGCTCTCGAATAGGTGAGCGCGCCTTTAAAAAACACGACAATCCCGAACTTGACATCGGCAGGCTCGTCGAAATACGCACCAATTACGGTTTTGCCCGAATTGTAATGTATTGGCGTATAGGTTCCAGTTTGGGGCGAGTTGCCTTGCGATTGATGCGAAGAGTGAATGAAATCTTGGCCCTCGTTGCCGCCTGCAGCTACGATGACCCTTCCGGGACCGGCAAGCGACGACATCGCAACATCTGAGAGGCTGTTTCCATCGTGCGAGCCTGAGTGCCCGCCAAGGCTCAGGTTGGCAACGGCCGGCCTGTTGAGTTCGGTGGCGACGTTAAACACGAATTGGACTCCAGCAAGAATGTCGCCGTCGCTGAAATCTGTCTTTACTGCAATGATGTCGGCCAGTGGAGCCACTCCCAGATAATTCGGGTTGTTGCCGGCTGCAGTTCCGGTGACGTGGGTGCCATGCCCGTCGAAATCGCGCTGGGTTACGGAGCTTGGATTTGTGTTAATGTCGTTTGCCGACCAAACCTTGGTCTCACCTTCACTTGTTTCACGGATGAACAAAACGCGTGTTCCGCTTTCATTGCGAAAATCCGGATGGTTAAAATCAATTCCGGTATCGATCACACCGACGATTACTCCTTGACCGAGGTATCCGTTTGGAACGGACGCAGTCCTAATCTGATGCAATCGGGTCACGCCGGTCTCCTCGTTTGCGTTGTCGTTGAGTGGTGCCCTGCGTTGCATCGCTTCGATGCGTGATACGGATTCCAACGAGGCTAAGCGCTCCAACTGAAGTACCGGCACACGAATGCTGGCAACTTCGCCGAACGTTCCGAGCACCTCTAGTCCCTCGATTGACCCAAGTGCGGCACCCAAGTCAGTGGTTCTTACGAACAATTTGACAAACAGTTCGCCTGAAGCATCTCTGTCCGTGATCAAAAGATCCAAAAGGCTCGATGGTTGAACAACCTCATCGTTGGTTATTTTCTCTTGCTGCTCCAGTGCATAGTGCATCAGCATGCTCACCTTGGCGTCCATTTTGGACCTGTCTGTGGGAAACTCAGAACGGGTTGCAGACTGTGCGTAACTAGCTACGGAAATTAAGCTAAGTAGAACAACGACGACAAAGCCGTTGAAATGTTTGACAATTCGCATAAATCGGGTTTTGTAATAAATGTTATTTGACACAATGCCGACCGTTCGGCCGATGTCAGTTTACCGAATTCATATCACAATAACTACAATGCGAACAGCGCCAGGCAAAGATTATTTTAACATCGAAAGTTTCAGGAAGTGCTGCGCACTTGGCTTAGCTCCATGCGTTTGACAAACTCCTCGCGCGATGCTTGGGCAAGTGATTGGGCATTGCCTCTTAAAGTCCACACGGTCCCAATTCTTGACAGCACGTCGATGTCTATGGCATTGAGAGCGGACACAAACTCTTCGTTGTCTTCGGTCACCCGGGCAAGCACTGTCAAGGCTGCATTGTTGCCACTTTCCATATTTCCCCTGATTTCTGTTCGAAGCGAAGCATCCATCTTCTCCCATGCGGCCGAGCTGGTCATAGTGGTCTCCATTTTTTGATTGCAGGCATTGAGAACCATCAAAAATAGGACGGCCCAGAATCCAATAATAGGCAAACTTTTTTTAGGCATCATGAACCTCAATTACTCGTGATTCTCAAATTTTCGTATGTTAACCAATTAGTAGTATAACCCGAATTTTGTGTCAACATTGCCCAAGGGAACATAAAAATGTCTCATTCAAGGCATGCTCTCTCTATAGTGGCCGGGCTGATCTTGCCACTCATGGTGGCGTTTTATGTGACGCCTGTTTACAGCCAATCAGTTGAAAGCCAATCCAAGATCCGTGTGCTCAGCGATGCGCCGTCGTTGCGGTTTAAGAATCTTGGCATAAAGGACGGCCTGGCGCAGTCGAGTGCCAACAACATCATGCAGGACAGCCAGGGATATATATGGATAGCCACCCAAGGGGGCTTGCATCGGTACGACGGCTATGGATTCAAGGTGTTCTCGTCCGTGGCATTCGACACAACGTCATTGTCGGACGACTGGATATGGACGGTGACCGAAAGCAGGAAGGGAGGACTCTGGGTCGCCACTGAAGTTGGGGGTTTGAATTACATGGATCCAGCGAAGGAGACATTCAAACATTATCGTTACGATCCAGAACGTGCCAACAGTTTATCGAGTAACACCGTCTACCATGTGCTCGAAAGCAGTGACGGTGATCTTTGGGTGAGCACGCTCAATTACGGCCTTAGTCGAATGCCTGCAGGCTCCGATGACGAATTCATCCATTACCTTCATGATGCCGACGACCCCAACACGCTAACAAGCGATATCTTATTTTGGTTGAGCGAAGATGCCCAGGGGTACATTTGGGCCAGTTCTGCAAATGGGATCAATAAAATTGACCCCGAAACTGGAAGTGTGACCAGGTACTTGTACGACTCAACGGAGGTTCCCGACTATGGCGCTCATCAAAATGTGCTGGGTCAGTATCACCTGCCCGACAATCAAGACATCATGTGGCTAGCCACGGGTAATGGTCTGGTCAAATTCCATAAAAGGACGGGTGAT
>CAYZWQ010000027.1:0-21935 GCA_964481355.1 uncultured Chitinophagales bacterium | reverse complement strand
TGACCCCTGGGCTTCGATAAGGTACAAAAATGCAAGGTTGCTCGACTGACCCCTCGCCAGCTCCCTCACTTCGTTTGGGACGCACGGCTCGGGGATGGGCTCGCAATGACAGGCTCGCTTGCTAAAAGGGAAAAAGGTGGGCGGCGCAAAGCGCCGCCCACCTTTTTCTACCCTACAAGGCGCAACTGTCATAGCGAGCCCATCATTGAGGCCGAAGGCCGAAATGTCAGCCGAGCGACCCTGCCTTTGGCTCCGCAAGCCGAAATGTCAGCCGAGCGACCTTGCCTTCGTTTGGCTCCCGAAATGTCAGCGAGGGATCTTCTTGAGATGCCCAATGTTACACCACCGACTGCAGCCTCCGGTCTAGGGTCCACAGCTGAGCGCCCGGTGTGAGCAGGATAGAAGCCAACAGATGCGCGTCGACATACCCGATGCCCAAGCCCATGAGTTTGCGCTCCTCGATCATGCGGAGAACTTCGGCTTGCGTTGCTTGCACCGCTTTGGGTAGGTTGTCGAGAAGCTGGAGAATCTCGGCGCGGTTTCGCAGGGTGCCACACGCCAGTTCACCGATGATCATGGGATGGGTAACTACCTGCTGATCGAGTAGCAGGTGGGAAAGCCGCTCGTTACCGTTGCGAAAGTGATCCACCCAGACCGATGTGTCGACCAAGATCATTCAGATGCCGGTCTGCGACGGGGTGTGGGTTGGATATCTGGCTCGGAGCCGGCCAGGGCGGCCAGACGACGGGCACTTTCACGCTCGATCAGCGCCCTAAATGCTTCGCGTACGAGGGCGACGCGCTCCTTCACGCCGGTGATACGCTCGGCTTCCTGCAAAAGCTCGTCGTCGATGGTGAGTGTGGTTCTCATAGAGGCAAGATAGTTAATTAAAGCATCAAAAGTAACATCATTTGATGCGAATATTAATGCAAGGTCCTTCGTCGACACCTCGCTGCGTTTCGCGTTCCTTCGCTTCGCTCAGGATGACAACGGGGCCTTTGGGCCGGGGGAGAGTTATCTCCCTCCCGCAACTGCGATCATCGTCTGCAGCTCCTTCTGTGCGGTCTGCTGGTTGGCGCTGATGCCGGTCTTACGGAAGCGGATCTTGCCGTCGGGACCGATCACGACGGTGGTGGGCAAGCCTTCGACGCGATAGGCGCGGGCCAATTGGCTGCCGGGATCGACGAGCACGTGGAAGTCACCGTATCCCTTTTCTTCCATGAAGGCCTTTGCCCTGCTAAGCTGGTCGGGGCTGTCCTCCATGGTGTTGATGAACAGGAAATGCACGTCGGCCGGATCCGATTCGGCCAGCACGCGTTGCAGGCCGGGGAAGGCCACGATGCACGGTCCGCACCACGAAGCCCAGAAGTCGATCACCACCACCTTGCCCTGGTAGCTGCTCAGGCTTACGGGGAGCCCGTTCGTGTCGGTGAGCACGAAATCCTTGGCCGTCTGGTCGAGCATCTTGCGGCGGGTGGAGGCGTACAGCACCCGGCCCTCGATCGCGCGGATGGAGTCGACCACGGCCGCGGCGGCCAGCGTGTCGCCGGCTTCAATTAGCTTGCGGTGTTTGGCCTCGAGCTCCGCGGCGATCTGCAGCAGTTCCTTATGGGCCTTGTAGTCCTCGTACATGCCGCAGCCACCCAACAGCGGCGGCAGCAGCAAGAAGATGAACACCAATATGTTACGGCGATCGGCTGCTGCCGAATCATGAGCAATCATGAGCAATTATTATCAGTTATTATCAATGACTATCAATCACTTTCGGCCATGGCTTTGCATGATAAGGCCGCAGGGCATGCAACGCAATACGCTCGTCACCATCACCCTAACAACTGCTAGTCATCGCTGATCACTGATCATCATTGATAGTCACTGCTAATAATTGCTAGTAATTGTTAATGATTGAAATATGTGCAATATATGTGTAACTTCCTCCTATGCCCTACGATCTCGCCCGGAACGTGCACCGGATCACGCTCTACAACACGGTTGCCGGCGCCCAGCAGCACCTGAGCGCGCGTCCACGCCTTTACCTGCACCTCGACCTGAACTGCTTCTATGCCCAGGTCGAGCAGATGAGCTACAACCTGTACGGAATCCCCCTCATCATCGGTGGATGGCGCAAGGAGAACGGCATCCCCCGGGGCATATGCGCCACCAGCAGCTATGAGGCCCGCAAGCTGGGCATCAAGACCGCCATGTCGGCCCTCGAGGCCCAGCAGCTGTGCCCGTTTGTGGTGATGCTGCGGGTGCACTACGAAAAGTACCAGGCCGTGTCGAAGCAGCTGATCGCGGTGTTGCAGGATTTCGCGCCCGACATCGAGTCGTACAGCATGGACGAGTTCTTCATGGACATCTCCTTCCTGCAACGGCGCAAGCCCGAGGAGATCGCCTACTTCGGCAACCGCCTGCGCAACGCGGTGTACCGCCGCACGGGGCTGGTGTGCTCGGTGGGCATCTCCTACTCGAAGACCTACGCCAAGCTGGCCAGCGACCTGCACAAGCCCAACGGGATGACCATGGTGCTCGACGAGGAGGCCGCCCGCGAGACGCTCTTCCCCCTGAGCCTCAAGGAGGTGTGGGGCATCGGATCGCGGCGCTTCGCCAAGCTCGAGGCCCAGCACGTGCACACGATCGACGACGCCGTGCGCCGCGGACCCGGTGTGTTCCAGCGCCTGTTCGGCAGCTACTTCGGCAAGATGCTCTTCGAGACGGTGACCGGCAAGGACCGCGCCATGGTGCTCACCGAGCAGGAGGCCCACATCCCCAAGGAGGTCGGCTACATGCACACCTTCTCCGACTGGACCGTCGACCCCGCCCGCGTCGACGGCGAAATCGCCGCCGCCGTGCGCATGCTCTGCTACCGCATGCGCGGCTACGGACGCCGTGCCCGCCTGTACGCCGGCTACATCCGCTTCCAGGACGTGACCTGGAAGGGCATCGGCTTCCGTTTCACCACCCCGGGCCTCACCAACCTCGACGACTACGTGCTGCCCGCCTGCCTCGAAATCGCCCAGCCCCTCATCGCACGCTTCCTGGCCGAGGGCCACCGCATCCGCGGCATCGGACTCAACACCCTCGAGCTCGACGCCAGCCGCCAGCTCGAAATCTTCTTCCAGGAGGACGAAAGGCTCCACAGCCTGTGCTACGCCGTCGACCGCATCAACAACCGCTACGGACTGCAGACCCTGCTGCGCGGCGCCGACCACCACAAGGTGGAAGGGAACACCCACTTTCTGGAACGAAACTGATCGCAATGAAACACCCCGCAATGGTTATATTGCGGCATGTTTGATCCCGTGGGCATCGTATTGCTGCTGTTGGCCCTGCTGGCGTTGGTGCTGGCGGTGGCGGCGCTCGTGCGCGGCGACGCCACGCGGCGCAGCATCCTCATAGCGGTGTTGAACACCGTGCTGGCCGTCTACCTCATCGGGGCAGCCACTATGGCCGGCGACGCCTTCACGCGTTTTCCGCATCTGGCCCGCATCGGAGAGCCATTCCTTATCGTGCTTCCCGTGCTCATGTACGCCTATGTGAAGGAATTCATCGGCGGCGGACTCCAACGCGCCGATGTCTTCCATCTGCTGCCATTCGTTGCCTATGCCGCATTGCTGATGCCCTTTTTTGTCCTCCCGGCCGCCGACAAGATCCGTGCCTTCGACCGTGTCGTCGCCTCCGAAATGACCCTCACCGGCGGGGTTATCCTGCTGCTCCTGCGTCTGGTGCTCATCGGAGGCTACACCGTAGCGGCCATGCGCATTGCGGAGACGTGGCAGACCAAGGTGCGCCGGGTGTCGTCCGACCCCGGGCTGCTATTCCCCTGGGTGACGGGCAGTCTGCGGCAGGTGATGTGGGCGCTGGTGATCATGACGCTCATGGCCCTCCTTCTCAGCATCGGACTCATCGACCCCATCCAGTTTGGGTGGCTTGCGGCGTTGGCCTTCGGCGCGGCATGGCTGGTGTTCGGCTGGGAGGCGCTGATCCGCCTCCGGCAGGAGGCGCCGGGTTGGATTGTGGCGTCCGAGAAGGCCCCACAGGTGGATGCGGCTGAATGGCCCGACGTCTTCGACGACTGCGACGTCACTTGCACCCCCGCTGACACGGGGTTTCAGTGGGAGAATCCGGCAAGGGCGGTGGTGACTCCGCTCGAGTTGGTGCAGCAGCGATGGCATCTGTGTCTGGAGGAAAAGCTTTCAAACGGGCAGTGGTGGCGCAATCCGTCGCTCACCATCCACGAGCTGTCCCAGCAGGTGGGGCTGGCAGCACCGCTGCTCACAAGGCTCATCGAAGACCGCGAGCGCTGCAGCTTCTTCGAGTACATCAACAAGATCCGCGTCGATCAGATCAAGAAATACATCAACACCCACAAATCGGCCGACATCGATTTCGCAGCCCTGGCGAGGGAGTCGGGATTCTCAAGCCGCCGCATGATGAACAGCGTGTTCGTGCGCCTCACCGGCAGCAGCCCGAAAACCTACAAACGCCTGGCGGCCGTGACAATGATTAACAGGAGCCTTTGAATAGCCTCCTTGTTATTTTGGGATCAAGCTGAGCCATTTGTAATGCGGCACATCAAGAAGGTCCTTCGCCGACATTTCGGGCTTCGCCCTCAATGTATCAGCTCTGGATGACAAATGTACGTTTTGCCTTGCTCCCGCCCCAAATATTAGCAATGCTGTCATCCTGAGTTGACACACCGAGCGTAGCGAGGTGTCGGCGAAGGACCTTCTTAATTGATAATCACTCTCGGCCGCGCAGCCTTTCCCGCCACCCAATCGCTTTCCCCGCCGCGAGCCACCGCTCCCGCTCCTCCATCGAGCCCGGATAGGCATGCGCCCAAAAGATGATGGTGGCAAATGCGGCGCCTGCGTAAAGCAGCACCATCCGATTTCCGACTGTGAAGTACATGATAACCATCGATATCGCCATCATGGCCATCATGGCGTAGCGGCCATGCTTGGGGAAAATCCGATACTGCTCCCATCCGACCAGATATGGACCAAACCGTGGATGCTCATGAATCCATTTGTCCCAGGCCGGTGATGACTTGGCAAAGGCCCAGGCAGCCAGGATCACGAAAATCGTGGTCGGCACGCCGGGGAGGATCACCCCGAGATAGGCCAATCCCAAAAATCCCAGTCCAATTGTAATCCAGATCAGGCGGGCCAAAAGTCTGTGATGGCTAGTGGGTAAAAAGAAACCCTGCCGTGGATCCTCCGTCGCGGAAGATCCACAGGCAGGGCGAAAATCCGGCACTTACATGTTTTTGACGATGGCCTTGCCAAAGTCGGAGCAGCTCAGGAGGGTGGCCCCGTCCATAAGGCGCTCGAAATCGTAGGTCACGGTCTTCTGCTGGATGGCGGCCTCCATGCCTTTCTCGACCAGATCGGCAGCCTCGTTCCAGCCCATGTAGCGGAGCATCATCACGGCCGAGAGGATGAGCGAACCCGGGTTCACCTTGTCCTGGCCGGCGTACTTCGGAGCCGTTCCGTGGGTGGCCTCGAAGATGGCAAAGCCGTTCTCGTAGTTGATGTTGGCACCCGGGGCAATGCCGATGCCACCCACGCAGGCGGCGAGCGCATCAGAGATGTAGTCGCCATTCAGGTTCAGCGTGGCAATCACGTCGTATTCGGCCGGACGTGTGAGGATCTGCTGCAGGAAGGCGTCGGCGATCACATCCTTGATGATGATGCCGTTCGGCAGCTGGCACCATGGTCCGCCGTCGATCTCAACGGCGCCGAACTCCTCTTTGGCGAGCTCGTAGCCCCAGTTCTTGAAGCTTCCCTCGGTGAATTTCATGATGTTGCCCTTGTGCACCAGGGTCACGCTCTTGCGGTTCTGCACGATTGCATACTCGATGGCGGCGCGGATCAGGCGCTTGCTGCCCTCGATCGACACCGGCTTGACGCCGAAGGAGGATGTCTCGGGGAAGCGCACCTTGTTGATCTTCATCTCGCCCAACAGGAAGTTCTTGAACTGCTCGGCCTCGGGGGTGCCGGTCTGGAACTCGATGCCGGCATAGATGTCTTCGGTGTTCTCGCGGAAGATCACCATGTCGGTGAGCTCGGGCTGCTTGACGGGGCTGGGCGTGCCGCTGTAGTAGCGAACCGGACGCACACAGGCATAAAGGTCGAGCAGCTGGCGCAGGGCCACGTTCAACGAGCGGATGCCGCCGCCGACTGGCGTGGTGAGCGGCCCTTTGATGGCCACCAAGTAGTCTTTCACCGCCTGCAGCGTGTCCTCAGGGAGCCACGTGTCGTTGCCGTAGAAGTCGACCGACTTCTCGCCGGCGTAAATTTCGAACCAGGAAATCTTTTTGGTGCCACCGTAGGCTTTTTCGACCGCGCTGTCGATCACGTGGATCATGGCAGGGGTGATGTCCACGCCGATGCCGTCACCCTCGATGTAGGGGATTATGGGGTTGTTGGGGATGTTCAGCTTGCCGTCTGCGCCACGCGTGATGGTCTCGCCCACGCTGGGAGGGGTAATCTTCGTATAGGCCATGATGTGGAATTCCTCGTGAATAATAGATGTGTGATAGCACCCGAAGATACGGAAAATGGGAAGAAGTACCACTCGTAACTCTCCCCGGGCCCCTCTCTTTCGACGTTTTCTCATAACTCTCCCCCGACCTCTCTCTTTGCCAAAAGAGAGGGGCCCGGGGAGAGCTACAAGAACTTAAGGCCTGCCTTACGTGATGGAATTGCATGTTATGTTTAAAGGAGATCCCTGCGGGATAGATTTCTTGCTCGAAATTTGCTTGACTTGACATGTCATTTATCATAAGTTGCAAAAAGCAACCATAAAGCAACCATAAAGCAACTATTATGCCTAGCATCACGATTAAAAATATTCCAGACGAGGTTTACGACCGTATTAAGCTACGTGCAGAGACCAACCGGCGCAGCATCAACAGCGAAATCATCGAGTGCCTCGACCAAATCACGCGGTCAAGCCAGGTTAATGCAGAGTTCGTACGATATGAGGCGAAGCGTTTGCGTGACTCCGTAAAGGTTAAAATTAAAGAGGAGGATGTGAAGTCAGCTATTCGTAAGGGCAGGTCATGATAGTAGTTGACACAAACGTAATTACACACTTCCTGCTACCATCTGATCTCTCCGCTCCATGCGTGAGGGTGCATGAAATAGACCCGCACTGGATAGCACCAAGTCTATGGCTCAGCGAATTTCGAAATGTGCTCCTAATGTACATCCGAAAGCGACTGGTCACTCACGACAAAGCAATGGAATTAGTTAATTTTGCCGAGAAGATGTTTCAAGACTCTACATACGATGTGTCCTCCAAGGCCATAATGCGTCTTGCCGGCAAATCGTCTTGCTCAGCCTACGACCTCGAGTTTATTAGCCTCGCAATTGAAATGGATGTGCCACTTGTGACCATAGACAAACAAGTTCTGCGAGAGTTTCCAAAAGTCGCTGTCAGTCCCACGGACTTTTTATGACGAAGCCCCTCCACCAAGTCACCCCTCTCTTTGTCAAAAGAGAGGGTCCGGGGGAGAGTTATGCAATCCTTCTTATATTCCGAGCGTTATAACTAGATTCCCATGAATATACCTAACGCACGTATCTTCGTCGCGGGACACCGCGGCATGGTCGGATCAGCACTGGTCCGTGCCCTCGAGCACCGTGGCGCTTCCAACATCATTACCCGAAGCCGCCAGGAGCTCGACCTCGCCGACCAATTGGCAGTCGACGACTTCATGCAGCGCACCCGACCCGAAGTGGTGATCATCGCCGCCGCCAGGGTGGGGGGCATTATGGCAAACTGGACCCACCCGTGGGAGTTTCTCTACGAAAACCTGGTGATGGAAACCAACCTGATTGGCGCCGCCCACCGCGCGGACGTTCCAAGGCTCGCCTTCCTAGGCAGCTCCTGCATCTATCCGAAGCTCGCTCCCCAGCCGCTGGCCGAGGAGTCGCTGCTTACGGGGCCGCTCGAGCCCACCAACGAGGCCTATGCCATCGCCAAGATCGCCGGCGTGAAACTCTGTGAGGCCTTGCACCGCCAGTATGGACGCGACTACTACTCGCTGATGCCTACGAACCTGTATGGACCGCACGACAATTTCGACCTGAACAGCAGCCACGTGATCCCCGCGCTCATCCGTAAGTTTCATGAGGCACTGCCCGACGCGCCGGTCACCCTCTGGGGCACAGGTTCGCCCATGCGTGAGTTCATGCATGTCGACGACCTCGCCGATGCGGTGCTGTTCACGCTCGGCCAACCGGTGGAGCATACGCTCATCAACGTCGGAACTGGAACCGACCTCCACATAAGAGACCTGGCGCTGCTGATCCAGCGCATCACGGGCCACACGGGACCCATCGAATGGGATTCCTCCAAACCCGACGGCACGCCCCGAAAACTGATGGACGTGGGCCGTCTCAACAAAATGGGTTGGAAAGCCTCGATTTCGCTTGAAGAGGGGCTCAAATCGACCTATCATTGGTTCAAAGCACATCAAGATTCCTACAAGGCAGTACATTTTGAGCAATAAAACAGCACTCATCACGGGCGTGACCGGCCAGGACGGCGCCTATCTCGCAGAACTCCTGCTCGCCAAAGGCTATACGGTGCACGGTATCAAGCGTCGCTCGAGCTCCTTCAACACGGGGCGCATCGACCACCTGTACCAGGATCCCCATTTCCGCAAGCTGCCCTTCATTCTGCACTACGGCGACATGACCGACGCCACCAACCTGATCCGCATCGTGCAGGAGGTCCAACCCGACGAAATCTACAACCTCGCCGCCCAGAGCCATGTTCAGGTCAGCTTCGAAACACCCGAGTACACGGCCAACGCCGACGCCATGGGCGCGATGCGCCTGCTCGAGGCCATCCGCATACTTGGCCTGACCGAAAAGACCCGCTTCTACCAGGCATCGACCAGCGAGCTGTACGGCAAGGTGCAGGAGATCCCCCAGAGCGAAACCACACCGTTCTATCCGCGCTCGCCCTATGCAGTCGCGAAACTGTACGGCTACTGGATCACCGTGAACTACCGCGAAGCGTACGGCATGTACGCCTGCAACGGCATCCTGTTTAACCACGAGTCGCCCATCCGCGGTGAGACCTTCGTGACCCGCAAGATCACACGAGCCGCTGTGCGCATCGCTCGTGGGGTGCAGGAGAAGCTCTTCCTGGGCAATCTGAGCGCCCAGCGCGACTGGGGCCATGCCAAGGACTACGTCGAGGGCATGTGGCGCATCCTGCAGCAGGACCAACCGGAGGATTTCGTGCTGGCAACAGGCGTTACCCATACGGTGCGTTCATTCTGCGAGATGGCCTTCAACCGAGTCGGCATCCAACTCCGTTGGGAAGGTGAGGGGGCCGGCGAGCGGGGAATCAACGTTGCCACCGGAGCGTCCATCGTCGAAATCGACCCCCGGTATTTTCGTCCGACAGAGGTCGATCTGCTCATCGGAGACGCCACCAAGGCCAAGGCGAAGCTCGGCTGGACGCCCACCTACTCCCTCGAGGAGATGGTCGCCGAAATGATCGAATTCGACGCCGCCGATTTGGAGCGGGAATTGCAGGGAGGCGGTGCGAATGGCTTTTGAAATCCGGGCCTGATATCCTACCTTACCCCGAGCGCCCCATTCGAAACGAAGCTTTGCCACCATGAAAATCCGGTCCATGTTTGGGGCGAACCGCAAACCGAAGCGGTTCGACTACACCCCACGCTATTACAAACCGCCAAAGCAGGGCGGCTATCGCGACATCCAGTTCCAACGTCTTACCCGAAGAGGGCAAACGCGTTCGGTCTTACTGTATGCAGCCCTATTATTTATGGTGCTTTACCTGATTGTGTTTCTAGCAAGCCGTTATAATGTCTGAACCTGATATTTCGACTTCGGCCGACGGCTTGATCCATCTGCTCGATCCGGTGATCGCCAACAAGATCGCCGCCGGCGAGGTTGTGCAACGCCCCGGTTCCGTGGTCAAGGAACTGCTCGACAATGCCGTCGACGCCGGTGCCGATTCGATTCAGGTGATCGTACAGCATGCAGGCAGGAGCCTCATCCAGGTGATCGACAACGGCTGCGGGATGTCGCCCGAAGACCTCAAGATGTGCTTTGTGCGCCATGCCACAAGCAAGATATCGAAGGTGGAAGACCTGTTCCAGATCCGTACGCTTGGGTTTCGTGGTGAGGCCATGGCATCTATTGCAGCGGTCTCGCAGGTTGTGGCAAAGACGAAACGCCACGAAGATGACAACGGCCACGAAATCGAGATCTGGGGCGGCGAGCAGCGCCATGTTGTCCCAGCTGCAACACCCAACGGAACCAACATCGCCGTTCGAAATCTCTTTTACAATGTGCCGGCACGCCGATCTTTCCTCAAGACCGACACCACCGAATTTCGCCACATCCTCACGATATTCCAGCAGGCCGCGATGGCGAATCCGGAGATCGACTTTGAGCTGGTCGCCGACGGAGAGACCGTGTACCGGCTTGCATCGTCAAGCCTTGAAGATCGGGTGGTCGCCCTGTTCGGGAAAAGCTATCGGGCCAGCCTGATACCCGTCGATGAAGGCACTTCCCTCGTGCGCGTGCATGGCTATATGAGCGACCCAAAACTGGCCAAGCGCAGCAGGGGGGAGCAGTTCCTGTTCGTCAATGGTCGCCCGTTCCAGCACCGATACATCAGCTATACGATTTTAAACACTTACTCGGGCTGGCTTGCCGACGGCGAATTTCCGTTTTTTTGCATCTTTTTGGACCTCGATCCTACGGTTATCGACGTGAACGTGCACCCGGCGAAAATGGAGGTCAAATTCGAGGACGAAAAGTCGGTGATCCACGTCGTACGTTCGGTGGTGACGCGAGCCCTGCACGAACGGTTCCATGTGCCAAAAGCAGACGATCCAACCGGTTTCATGCCACAGGATCACGGCGACCTCATGGGCGGATTTGATTTCAACCCGGTAATCGAACGGGGGCAGATGCACCAAGTCGGCGATATGCAGCAGATTCACATACCATCGCGGCTTAATTTCGACCGGCCGCCGATTCCGCACGACGCCGCCGAACGCATGTATGGGCCGCTGCCGTCGGAGGACATCCCGCGCGACTCACCAGCCAAGCAACGGGCCTACGACCGTGACCGTGGATTCTGGCAGCTGCACAGCTCCTACATCGTCGCACAAACTCGGACGGGACTCTGCCTGATCGACCAACATCGGGCACACCGCCGCATCATCTACGAGCGTGCGCTGCAGGCGGCAGAGGAGAGCATCCCTGCGACGCAGCAGCTGTTGTTTCCGGTGTCCATCGACCTTTCTGCGTCGGATTTTGCACTGCTCAAGGAGTTGCATCAGCCGATCAGCGATCTTGGGTTTGACGTCAGCCTGCTCAGCGGCAATACGGCCCTGCTGAACGGCGTGCCTGCCGACATCGGTGCCGGCGATGAGCACAAACTGCTCGAGAACATCCTTCAGAATTATCAGGAGCTGGGCTCACGCCTTAAGGTGAGCGAGCGGGAACGTCTTTCCATGGCTTTTGCCTGGCGTACCGCCATCCCCAAAGGCAAGAAGCTGTCTCCCGCCGAAATGGAGTCGCTTGTCGACCAGCTGTTCGCCTGCGAGCAGCCCTTTATGGATCCTGCCCTCAAACCTACGGTCGTCTTCATGACGCTCGAGGAACTCACACGACCGTTTCAAGGAATCGCATGAACATATTGATCCTCGAGCCCTTTTTGGGCGGATCCAGCAAAGCCTTCTTGAACGGACTGCTCGATTACAGCCGCCATAAGCTATTTCCCATCACGCTCACCGAGAAGTACTGGAAGTGGCGCCAGCACGGCAGCTCCATCAATTTGGCTGATCTCGCGATGGACATCACGGAGCCCATCGACTTGATCGTGGCGAGCAACTTCACGAACCTCCCCGCTTTTATCAGCTTGGTGCGTCGGCGCTATGCCAATACGCCGATACTGTTGTACATGCACGAAAATCAGATCACCAAGCCTTTGCCTTCGGGGGAGGACCGCGACGTGACCTACTGTTATGTCAACTACCTGAGCACGATGGTTGCCGACCGGGTTGTGTTTTCGTCCCAGTTTCATTTCGACACGTTTTTTGCAGCATTGCCCGAATTTTTGGACCAGTTCAACGAATTCGCCCATAAGGAAACCATCCAGTCGATCCGTAACAAGAGCGAAGTCCTTTACCCCGGCCTGTTCCTGAAACGGCATGACCAGTGGCGTAAACCCAAGCGTCCTAACAACCGTCTGGTCGTTGTCTGGAATCAACGGTGGGAATTCGACCGCAATCCGAGCATGTTCTTCCGGATCATGAACCGTCTCGACGATGCCGGTTGCCAGTTCGACCTGATTCTCGCGGGCGACTCCGATTTCGAGAAGCCCGTCGAGTTCGAACGCGCGCAAAAGCGCTACGGCGACCGCGTGCTCCACTACGGCTTTGTGTCGAACTACGAGGAGTACAGCCGACTGCTGCACATGGGTGATGTTGTGGTGTCTACCTCCGACCACGAGTTCTTCGGCGTTGCCATTTTGGAAGCCATCTACTGCGGGAATCATCCCGTGCTGCCCCGAAAACTCACGTATCCCGAGTTGCTCCCGTCAAACCTGCACGAGCCCCTGCTGCATGCCCCGGTCTTTTATGACGATGAGGATCATCTGTTCAAAAACATGAAGCGCATCCTCGATCAGGATGTGGCACTGCTTCCGGAAGCAAGCCTGCGCTCCGTCAGCCAACATATGGACTGGAGCGCATGGGTGCGCAAATTCGACGACCTCTTCGAAGAAACAGCGGGCAGAAAGACGGAGGAAGGACGTAAGACGTAGGACGGAGGAAGGACGTAAGACGTAGGACGTAGGACGTAGGAAGGAATAGGAATAGGATTAGGATTAGGGGTAGGACATGCGTGCAACTATGATGCCTTTAAGGCCTTTGCGGTCGGCGGTGTATTGATACAGCGTCTTTGGCTCTACGATCACAGATCCGGTGGTGCTGGCGTGCCAAAAACCGACGCGGTCGCCATCGCGCTTTACGATGGCCGTGTGCGAGACGTCGAGTCCTTCGACCGTGGTCACAAATGCCACGATGTCTCCCGTCTGCAGCTCTTGCTCCACTCTGGATATCTCCTCGGTGGGAACATAGCGTAGCAGTCGCTGGTTTAGTACCGCCTCTTGGCTCGCCATCAGATGAAACAGGGAGTCGTTGTCGGCCAACTGTCGGTAGGCCTCACGTTTTGTGGTCATGAAATGATAAGGCTCAAGTCGAGGCAGGGACTCACGCTCTTGGAAGAGCACGCGCATCAGGCCCTTGCGCTCGTTGTCCTGAAGCCAGTCGCCAAAATAGTGCAGGCGCGAAAAGTAGCCGTCGATGGCCCCGTCCCTGTAACGAAGCATGCGGATGTTCGATTCGGCGTCTTCAACCCGGGTGCTTCCCGACAACGTGGTGAGCGTCAGAGCGGTGGTCATCTCCACGAAAAGCACGCAGTCGGATCCATTGAGCGTGACCACCAGCTGCTCTACGGGCGGTTCCTCGAGAAGACCTCCAACATAGGGGATGCCCAATTGTCCGGCGGCATAAAAACGGATGAGCGAGTCCAGGTTGGCGGTCTGGTCCAATACGGCCTTACCTTGAACAAGCAACTGCTTCATGCGTTCAGCGCTTGCGCTGTCGGCCGCCACCTGCGCCACCGACTGCTGAGAATTGGTGCTGCAGGCACCTAAAAACGCTATCATGAAGCTGGCTGCAGCCAGGTAGAACAGGCGTGCCATAGGGGTCAAAATACGTTTTCGTCGTCGTCGGGCACGAAACCGGTCCCGAGTTTCGGTGGTCGAGGTTTGGTGAAGCCGTCATCGTAGTCGGCAGGCATGAAATTCTCGTGATCCTGTTGGCTGTGGCTGTAGTCGATTTCCCCCATGATCAAATTCTCGAAGCGGGCGTATTCTTTTATAAAGGACAGGTATTTGCTCCCAACAGGTCCGTTACGCTGCTTACCGATGATCACCTCGGCCACGCCGGCCGTAGATCGTCCATCGTCGAGTGTCATGATGTTGTAGTATTCGGGTCGGTACAGAAAGAGCACCACGTCGGCGTCCTGCTCGATGGATCCCGATTCACGAAGGTCGCTAAGCTGTGGTTTATTACTGGTGCCCCGCGATTCGACGGCGCGGCTGAGCTGAGACAGGGCAATGACCGGCACGTTGAGTTCCTTCGCCAACGCTTTGAGCGACCGTGAGATGTAGGCGATTTCCTGTTCACGGTTTCGGTCATTCCCAAAACCGGGTCCGGCCGTCATGAGCTGGAGGTAATCGATCACGACCATCCCGATGTCGTGCTCGCTCTTGAGACGGCGGCATTTGCTGCGCAACTCCATCACGCTGATGCCGGGTGTTTCGTCGATGAAGATGCCGGCGGTGTGCAGGCGTCCGGCGGCCTCCACCAAGCGGGTGAAATCTTGGTCGTTGAGCTTTCCCGTGCGGGCATCTTGTGCGTTGATGCGCGCCTCCATGGTGAGCATACGCTGCACGAGGCTCATGTCGCTCATCTCGAGGCTGAAGAACGCCACGTTGGAACGTTTCCCCGCATCGGCATAGAGTGCCGCATTTCGTGTCACACTCAGCACGAAGGCCGTCTTGCCCATCGACGGACGTGCTGCGACGATGATAAGGTCGCCTTTTTGCCAACCCGCCGTGAGCTGGTCAATATCAAGGCCTGACGGCACCCCGGTGATGCCGCTCGACTGGCCACGGATCTCCACCAGGTGGTCGAGTGTGTCCTTGAGGATGTCGTTGATGTGCTTGGCTACAATACGGGTGCCCGTGTTGGCCAGTTCGAAGATTTTTTGCTCTGCCATGTCGAGCAAGTCGTACGGATCGGTCACCGCGTCGTAGGCCTGGGTGATGATCTCCGAGGAACTCAGGATCAGATTGCGCTTAAGCGCCTTTTCGCGGATGATCTGGCAGTGATACTCGATGCTTGCTGCCGACGAGACCGACCGGGTGAGCTGGCTGAGGTAGGAAATGCCTCCTATGTTCTCCAAATGGCCTTGGTCACGGAGAAGGTGCTCCACGGCGACCATGTCGAGAGGATTGTCCCGCTCCTGAAGGTTCTGTATGGCCTGGAAAATATGGCGATGGGAAGGCTTGTAGAAATCTTCGGCCTTCAACAGGAACAGGGCTGTATTGGCCGCGTCGATGTCGATGAGCATGCTGCCGAGCACGGCCTCCTCCACCTCCATGGCCTGCGGTGGCACCCGTCCCCCCAGTTCGAGGGCATCCTTGATGTCTTCGCTGCGTGACCGACGATTTTTGCCGTTAGATTCCATGAAATAAAATACGTCCCCTATGGTTTACAACCCAATTCATTGTAGCGAGCCCGCACCATTTTTACGTCTGCCCAAGTGTCATGCTTCCAGTTGGGATTGCGCAACAAGGCCGCCGGATGGTAAGTCACCGTCAGTTCGTATCCGTGCCAAGGGTGAAATTTGCCCCTCATATCTTTCATGGCATCAGACGAGCCAAGCAAGGTCTGAGCTGAAATACGGCCCAGGCATAGGATGATCTTCGGGTTGATGATGGCAATTTGTTTTATGAGCACAGGAAGGCTGCGCTCACGCTCTTCGGGCAAAGGATCGCGGTTGTTCGGCGGACGATGTTTAAGGATGTTGGCGATGTACACGTCGTCGCGGGTGAACCCGATCGCCTCCAGTATCTTGTTCAAGAGTTGACCAGCCCGACCTACAAACGGCTCACCCTGAAGATCCTCCTGTTCGCCGGGTGCTTCCCCGATCAGCATCAAGTCCGCATTCGGGTTGCCAACGCCAAATACCAAATTCGTGCCTTCCAAATCTGTACGCAACGGCTCATATCCCTCGCAAAACATCCGCAATCCCTCCAAATCCAAAATGTGCTCAATATCCTGTGCCTCGCTCTTGTTCTTGCTCTTGTCGTTGCTCTTGCTCTTGTCGTTGCTCTTGCTCTTGCTCTTGTCGTTGCTCTTGCTTTCGCTCTCGTTTCTCGCTTCTCGCGTTTCGCTTCCCGTCTCTCCCCACAACGCTGGCTGCACCTGCCCATATACTTCCTGGTGGTTCTTTAGCCAAACTTCGATACGTTCGTGGAGATCGGACATGCTAAGACGGGTTCTATGAAAAGCGGATTCGTAAAATAAAGAAAGGCCTCCGTTTAGCGAAGGCCTTTCTGAAAAATCGCAGCTGCTTCTTCTCTTACGTGAAGAAGTAGATGATGATGGCGATGGCCATGAAATTGAGGATGCTCAGTGGCAGCAGCTTGTTCCAACCGAGGTGCATCAGCTGGTTGAACTTGAAGCGCGGGATGGTCCAGCGCACCCAGATGAACACAAAGGCGAAGAAGAGGGTCTTAATCAGGACCACACTCACATCTATGAGCACCATCACCATCGGGCTGAACCACGTGCGGTCGAACCAGTAGCCCGCAAAGGGCAGGTGATAGCTTCCGAAGAAGAAGGTGGCAATGAGCAGGCTGCCGATCATCACGTGCATGTATTCAGCGAGGAAGAACATCCCGAACTTCATGCTGGAGTATTCCGTGTGAAAGCCGCCGACAAGCTCCTGCTCGGCTTCCACGAGATCGAAGGGCGTACGGTTCGACTCAGCAAAGGCGCATACGATGAAGATGATGGCACCGATCGGGTTGATAAACACGTTCCAGATATGCTCCTGACCGGCAACGATTTCGGTCATCCGGAGGGATCCGGCGATGAGGATAACGGACGCAACCGACATCCCCATAGGAAGCTCATAACTGAGCATCTGCGCAGCAGCACGCAGTCCGCCCAACAATGAGTACTTACTGTTCGATGACCAACCGGCCAAGGTCACCCCATATACGCCGAGCGATGTCACTGCAAGCAAGTACAGGGCAGCCACGTTGATGTCGACGATATAGACGCCGGCCGCAAACGGCACAACCGCGATGGTAATCAAGGCGGTGAAAACCGGTATCATCGGCGCCATGGTGTGCAGCGTCTTGTTGCCTTGCACGGGTGTCACATCCTCCTTGAAGATGAGCTTGAGCACGTCGGCAATCGGCTGCAAAAGACCAAATGGACCAACACGGTTGGGTCCGACACGGTATTGGATGAAGGCAGCGATGCGCCGCTCGGCATACACAGCCACTGCCGCCGAGTTCAGCAGCGTGAACATGGCTATGCCCATCACCGTCATTGAAAATGCAAAATCACTCATAGGGGTGGTTTATTCGGTCAAATCCTCGTTTCAGGCTGTTGTTTTGACGGCGCTGGTGTCTATCGCCACGCCTTGCTCGGCGTCCATGCGATCGTAGCTCACACCGCCGAGGGCAGGGATCTGCTCTGAGATGTGGTCGAATAGCACTCTGGATGACGAAAAGTCCATGCTGAATCCAAACCTGCTGGCAAGGTCGGCAACGATCTCCCAGGCGGGCTTACAGTCGACGCGGTTCTGATCGCTTACCCAGTTGTCGAACTTGGTGCCAAAGCGGTCGAGACGACCTATGGACATCTCCGGGTTTGTGGCCCTGCTGGTGTAGATCGTCTCCTTTGCCGGCAGGCTGCGCTGAACGCGTCCGTCAATGCTCACATAGCTTGCTGCGTGCTCGGCCACGCAGGTGATTGGGATGATCAAGTCTGAAACCGAGGTTGTCTGGTTGAAATTCGTGGCGAGAGCTACACAGTACTTGCCTGCAAGTTGTTCGGTTTTGAGGACTCCGCGTCCAACGAGGTCGTCCTGCAATATCACGACCATTTTAGCCGCTTCGACAGCCTTTGTCAGTTGATCTGCAGACAATTCATCCATTCCCAACATGCGGCAGCCGCTCGTGTTCGGCGCCTGGTCGTCGGTGAGGAGGAAGTTGTCGCCGGCTCCGGCAACGATATGGGCGACGAATGAGGCGCCTTTATGTCCAAGGTTGGTGAACAGCTTGTCGAGCGCGAAATTGTCCTCAATGGAGGCATGCGCCGATCCGATCACCAGCACGTTCTGAACGCCCACGGACTGGATTTGCTCGTACACCGTCTCCACGGCGTTAGTCCAAGATGTAAGAACCGACTTGCCGTCGACCATCATGTGCGGACGCGAAACCCGGTTCTCGTTGAATGCCTTGTAGGCGAGACGCGCCGCGTCGGGCATCCAGTGGTCGTTCACGGCTTTGTTGAACCGTGGGGTGATTCGCAGCACAAGGTTGTTGCGAACCCATAGGTCCACGTTTGTCCCTTTACCCCCGGTGATGTCGATGCTCGGGGTCTGGTTCATTTCCCAAACACGAGCGCGGAACCTGAAGTCGGAGGCTGTGAGGGCTCCGACGGGGCAGATGTCGACCGTATTGAGCGAGTAAGGATCGTCAAACTCTCGCCCGGGCGCCGTGGCCGGGTAGTTCTTGTCGCCCCGGGAGACGATGGTGAGCTGGTCGGTCTTGCTGATCTCTTCGGTGAAGCGCACGCAGCGTGTGCAGTTGATACAGCGCTCTGCGTCGAGCACAACACGCGGCCCGAGTTGGATGCGCTTGGGCTTGTGCACTTTCTTGAATTCGAAGCGGCTGCCCTCAGGACCATATTTGTAGGTTTGGATCTGAAGAGGACATTCGCCGGCCTGGTCGCAAATCGGGCAATCGAGCGGGTGGTTGATCAGGATGAACTCGAGGGTGTCCTTCTGGGCACGGCGCACCAGCTCGCTGGTGGCGTGCGTGTGCACGACCATGCCGTCGGTTGCGTCGAGGCTGCATGCCGTCATCAGCTTGGGGAAGTAGCGGATGACACGGTCGCCCTTCTCGTCGAGATCGAAACTGTTCGTGTCGCGGTTCCATACCGGAGTTCCAACCTGCACTAGGCATTGACGGCAGTTTGCCGGGATGGACATGGACGGATGGTAGCAGAAGAACGGGATTTCCACTCCTTGATCCAATGCGAACTGAAGCACTTTGACGTTGCCTTCGTATTCGTACCGGATATTGTCGATAAAGATTTCAGCCATAACGGAACTCAGGACAATGCGTAAACGGTGTTCTTGCAACGCGCCTCAAACTCGTCGCGGAATCGTGTGATGGTATATCGTACCGGCCATGCGGCGGCGTCTGCGAGGGCACATACCGTGCGTCCCTCCATTTGGGTGCACAGATCGAGCAGGAGATCGAGGTCGCGGATCTCGCCGTCGCCGTTCTTGATCTTGATGAGGAGTTTCTCGAGCCAGCCCGTGCCCTCACGGCAGGGGGTGCACTGACCGCACGACTCATGGTGGTAGAAGTGGGTGATGCGCCACAGCATGTCGACGATGTCGGTGTCTTCGTCCATGATCACCATTCCGGCCGTACCAAGCATGGTTCCGGCGGTGCGCAGCGAGTCGGAGTCCATTCCAATTCCGTCGATTTGGTCGGCGCGCAAAATCGGAGTTGACGAACCGCCCGGGATGAGCGCCTTCAGCTTCTTGCCGTTGCGGATGCCACCGGCCACATTGTAGATCAGGTCGGTGATCAACATGCCGGAAGGATACTCATACACACCAGGCTTGTTCACGTGCCCCGAAATGCCGTACAGTATCGGACCAGGGTGCGTCGGAGCACCGATCCCCTTGTACCAATCAGCACCCTTGTTGATGATGAGCGGCACATTGGCCAAGCTTTCGATGTTGTTGATGGTCGTCGGACGACCCCACAGGCCACGCTGGGCAGGGAAGGGGGGCTTGATGCGCGGGTAACCGCGTTTGCCCTCGAGCGATTCCATCAACGAGGACTCCTCGCCGCAGATGTAGGCGCCGGCACCGGAGTGGACGACCATGTCAACGTTCAGGCCGGATCCGAGTATGTTCTTGCCTAGGTACCCTTTTGCATAGGCTTCGTCGACGGCCTTCTGCATCATGCGGATCCACGAGCGGTACTCGCCGCGGATGTACACATAAACCGTCTCCACGCTCATCGCATAGGCCGCTATGATCGAGCCTTCGATGAACAGGTGCGGATTGTATTCGAATATCTTTCGGTCTTTGAAGGTGCCTGGTTCCGATTCGTCACCATTGGCGGCGATGTATCGGGGACCCCCGTCCGGCTTGGGCATGAACGACCACTTGAGGCCGGTGTTGAAGCCTGCACCACCGCGTCCGCGCAGACCGGCGTTCTTGACTTCGTTGGTCACGTTTTCCTTGGTCCAGGCACCAGCCTTGTCGGCGAGCACCTTTTTGAGGGCTCCATAACCTCCATGTTGCTCGTAGACACCGATTTGGTGGAGCCCCTTGATATTGGGGATGAGCTGTGGTTGGTAATTTTTCCAGTCGATCGCCATCAGGAAGCCTCGTTTTCGTGTTGGGGCATTTTGATGGACTCAAACTCCGGCATCTTGCCAGATCGGAGGGAGTCGATCACGTTGTCGCACTTCTCAGGAGTGAGGTGGTTCACAAAAACATCGTTCGTGATCTGCATCATGGGCGCATAGCCGCAGGCGCCGAGGCACTCGACCGACTGGATGCTGAACATGCCGTCGTCGGTGGTCTCGCCGGCCTTGATGCCGAGCTTGTCCTCGAGGTGGTGAAGGATGTCGTAGCCGCCGCTGATATGGCAGCTCAGACAGGTGCACACGTCGAGCACGTATTTGCCCATTGGCTTCTTGTAATACTGCGTGTAGAACGAGGCGACCCCGTGCACATGCGCCTCAGGCATGCCAAGGACGTCGGCCACCAGTTTCTGCACCTCAGGGTCGACATGTCCGAACTTGTCCTGTGCAAACCAGAGAATGGGAAGAGTCGCGGCCATGCGCTCCGGATAACGGGCACAGATGGCCTCAATCTGATCGCGCTCTTCTTTAGTGAAGGTGTAATCCATAATTATTTGTCAGCTTCTCCCAATACAGGGTCAAATCCACCAATCAACACCACGGTGTCGGCTATCATCGCACCGTCGAGGGTGCGCTCCAGACCTTGGAGGTTCGATGTAGAAGGTGTGTTAATTTTCAGTCGCCAAGGGTGGCCCGTTCCGTCGCTCTGAATGTAGTAACCGAGCTCTCCCTTCGGAGCCTCGATGGCATGGTAGCACTCATAGCCCTCGGGTGGACAGACCCCTGTGTCGGTCATCATGAAGTCGTGGATAAGGCCTTCCATCGAGTAGTACACCTCGTCTTTCGACGGGTACGACTGCTTGGCATTATCGGCCTTGATCGGTCCGGATGGCATCGTGTCGAGGCATTGGCGCAAGATCTTGATGCTTTCGGCCATCTCCTCCATGCGGCAGTAATAACGGGCAAGGTTGTCGCCCTCGAGACGGGTTGGCACCTCGAAGTCGATCTTGTCGTAGCGGAGATAGGGCTCGAAACGGCGGATGTCGTATGCAATGCCAGTGGCGCGCAGCACGGGTCCGGTCACCCCATACTTGACGGCGAAGTCGCTGGTGATGGCACCGATGTCCTTGTTGCGGTCGAAGAAGATCCTGTTCTTGTTGAGGAGCTTGTTCCAGTTTTTGAGCTCCTGGGGGAACGTGTCGACGAAGTTGCGAATCTTGGCCAAGGCCTCGGGTGTGAGGTCGCTGGCGATGCCGCCAATCCTGGAGTGGGAAACCGTGAAACGGTGCCCCGCGAATTCGTCAAAAATGTCGTAGATGCGCTCGCGCTGCGTGAAGGTCCAGATAAACATGGAGATCGCCCCGGTGTCCATCACCATGGCACCCAGCCACAGCAGGTGCGAAGAGATGCGGGCAAGCTCGCATCCGACCATGCGGATGTATTGGGCGCGGTCGGGCACCTCGATGCCTGCTATCTTCTCGACGGCCGTGCAAAGCGCGACGTTGTTGCTGTAGGGCGACAGGTAGTCCATGCGGTCTGTGTAGGGCATGAACTCCTGGTAGGTCTTGTTTTCGGCAATTTTCTCGACACCGCGGTGCAGGTAGCCGATGTCGATCTTGGATTTCATGATCGTCTCGCCGTCCAGGTCGAGCAGCAGGCG
>CAYZWQ010000026.1:0-22059 GCA_964481355.1 uncultured Chitinophagales bacterium | reverse complement strand
AGTTGAAATATTTTTTCAATAAAATGAAAATAATTATTGAAATTGTTGAAAATTCTTCGCAACATCCAAAAGGGAGACTCAGAAGCGCTTCCACCACCAACTACTCAAACCAACAGCTATGACAACTTCTCTACAAAGCGCCGCAAAATTGCTTCGGACGTGGATGATTCTTGGCATTCTCGCAATCTCCTTTGCCGGTGCCAGTTTTGCCCAAGAGGCCGTAAATATCATCCGTAACGGCCAGTTTACGAACAACCTCACCGGCTGGTCGTCGTACGTCGCCGACTTTGACGGCGTTAGTGCAAATTTCGCTGCAACGAACGGCGAGGCAGCCATCACCAACATCAACAATGCCGGACGTCAAGTGTGGCATGTCCAATTTTTGCAGGTTCTCACGGCAGGTCAAATTGACTCCATCACGGTAGGCAAGACCTATGCAATCTCATTTGATGCCCGTGCAGCGGCAAACGGACGCCAACTCAGGGTTTACTTCGGTGAGAATGCCGAACCGTTCAGGGAGTTGCGCATCGTCAATTTCACATTGACCACCGAAATGAAGACCTACACGATGAAGTTTTCCGTGCCGGCCACCTATCCGACCATGAAGCTTGGCTTCGAGATGGGTTTGAGCAACGAGAGTGTCTTCATCGACAATGTGGCATTGTTCGAGAGCGAGGCAGACGGTCTTGAATTGCCGGTTACCTTCGACGACGAAACCATCGATTACAAACTGGCCGATTTTGGTGGAAATGCCTCGCTAATCGAAGTAGATCCCACCGATTCCGAGAACAAGGTGGTGCGCACGATCAAGACGGGTGCCGCCGAGTTGTGGGCCGGTACAACCGTGAACGAACCGAACGGCTTCTCAGCTCCAATCCCCTTTACGGCCGAAACCACCACGATGAGCGTCCGGGTGTGGTCGCCCCTCGCCGATATACCGGTTCGCCTGAAAGTGGAGAAGTCGGGCGTGCCAGAGATCAGCGTCGAGACGGAAGCAACGACATCAGTCGCGGGTGAGTGGGAGACATTGGTGTTCGATTTCAGCAATCAGGTTTCGGGCACCGCCGCACTCAACCTTGAGAACGAGTATAACAAGGCGTCAATCTTCTTCAACTTTGGCACTACCGGTGGCCAAGCGGGCGAGCTCACCTTCTACTGGGATGATGTTTCCTTTGGTGGCGACGCCGGCGACACTCCACCGCCTGTACCCGTCGGTTTCGTGGCGTTCAACAAAATCGGCGAGACCCCTGTAGAATCGGGTCAGGTTTTTGTGGCTGCAGGTCCAAACAACGTCGCAGACGAAGACATTGTGTACCGTCTGTTCTATGCGCTCACATCTGCCAACTTGGAAGACCCCAAGCAGGGAACCGAGTACAAATTTGGAAACACCCCAGGTGATGGCGACGGAAACAACGCTTTCGGTTTCGTGATCAGCGGTCTGCAACCGGGCACCTCGTACACCTTCTGGCTGTACCAGTACAACATCGCGAGCGAACTGTTCTCGGATGGCGCTGGCACCGCCACGGCGGTCTCTGGAGGCACGGCCACCAACCTCGGCGACGACAACTCGGAAATCCCGTTCGAGTATGCATTGGGTCAGAACTACCCGAATCCGTTCAACCCGTCGACCAGCATCGAGTTTGCACTTCCCGAAAGCGGGGATGTCCAAATCGACGTGTACAACATGATCGGCCATAAAGTGATGACCGTGATGAACGGCCCAATGCGTGCCGGTAGACATGTTGTCTCATTGGACGCAAGCTCGCTCTCCAGCGGTCTGTATATTTACCGCTTGAAGGCAGGTAATGTCGTTCTGGCCAAGAAAATGACCTTGGTCAAGTAATTAACCCTGTCGGCGAACGGAGGTGCCCGATCTGCGCGGGCACCTCCGATGTCTCATCAACTTTGCAATTTCACGAATATGAATAGAGTCAAACATATTGCGATCACCTTGTGTCTGTTGCTTGGTATTTCCGCATCACTGCACGCGCAGACCGGTCGCGTGGAAGTGAAGGAAAGCGCCGACGGCTGGCGTCTGCTCGTCGATGGCAAGCCTCTCATGGTCAACGGCATGAACTGGGATTATTTCCCCGTCGGGACCAATTTCAACTACAGCATTTGGAACCAATCGCCAGAGCTGATAAAGGCGGCGCTCGACTACGAAATGGGCCTGCTTCAGAATATGGGTGTCAACTCGATTCGTGTCTACACCGGCATCCCCAAGCAATGGATTGAGTACATCTACGACAACTACGGCATCTACACGATGCTGAACCACTCGTTCGGCCGCTATGGAGTCACGATCGACGGTGCATGGATGGCGAACACCGAGTACTCAGACCCCCGGGTAATTGAGCTCCTGCTCAAGGAAGTGACGGATCTTGCAACAGAATATAAGGGCACAAGGGGGCTTCTCCTCTATCTGTTGGGCAACGAAAACAACTACGGCCTCTTCTGGAGTGGCGCTGAAACGGAGGACATCCCCATAGAAGACAGGCAGTCTACCATTCGCGCGCGGCACATGTACAAGCTTTTTAACCAGGGTGCTTTGGCCATGAAGGCCATAGATCCCGACCGCCCGATTGCAATGGCCAACGGCGACCTTCTGTTCTTGGATATCATCGTCGAGGAGGTGCCCGATATGGACATCTTTGGCGCCAACGTCTACCGTGGCGTCACGTTCACCGACATGTACGACAGGGTAAAGAACGAATACGGAAAACCAGTACTCCTTACTGAATTCGGATCCGACGCGTTCAATGCAATGACGAACCAGGAGGACCAGCTGTGTCAGGCATATTACAAGCACGGTAACTGGAAGGAAATCTATTCGTATGCAGCCGGTCTCGGAAAAGCTGGCAACTCCATCGGTGGGTATACGTTCCAGTTCAGCGACGGTTGGTGGAAGTACGGCCAGACGGTGGACCTCGACGTCCACAATAACAATGCGTCGTGGGTGAACGGCGGTTACAGATGTGATTTCGCCGAGGGCCAGAACAACATGAACGAAGAGTGGTTCGGGATCATGGCGAAAGGCCAGACCAATGCGGCCGGCTTATATGAGCTGTATCCCCGTGCCGCCTATTATGTGCTCAAAGAGGCTCATGCATTCGACCCTTATGCAAGTGGTGTTACGCTCGAGAAGCTGGAAGACTATTTCGCAAATATCAATCTCATGGACTCCTATCTGCGTGCCCGCGGCGACAAGGCGGCACTGGTGGGCGAAAGAAGCAACCTGCTGCGCCTGAGCCGGTTCCAATCCAATTTTACCACCTTCACCACAGGCGGAAGTCTGATTACGACACCGAAGGATGCCGATCCTGCGAATCCGCAGTATCCGAACCAGCAAGGATTTGACCATATGCAATCCTTCTATGTCGGCGTGGAGGCAAATCCGTCGGCGAACGTGAGGGCGAACATCGAGTTCAATGTGCTCGGTAACGTGGCTCTCAATCCCATCGACGAGATTTTCTTCGAGAACAGGGGACGTCCGGTCGAACTGCGCGGCACCAACGGTGATGTCAACCTCGAGTCGATCAACCGTGTGCAGGTCTACAAAGCCAGCTACAATTGGAACCACGAGTATTTCGACCTCACTGGCTTCTACCGTACAGGTCATTATCATTGGGGATATGAGGGCGACTTTTTCGGGCTGTACCCGGAAGCCAATTATGGCCCGAACATCGACATCTACAACGGCGTAGCACCCTTCGGTTTCGAGGCCTCCTTTAAAAAGAACCTCAACGGCCTGAAGCTGGCGTTTGGTCCACAGCTTTGGTGGGGAGCCAACCCAGCCGTATTGCTCAAGTATAGCAGAAATGTGCGCAACTTTGAGGTGACCGGCATCTATCACGAAGATTTGGACCGCCAGGGGGCGACCGTCAGTTCCTTTGCCATACCGCAGCCATTAACACGCCGCCTCACGCTTCATGCCGCCAGAAAATATGGAAAGTTTGGTGTCGATTTAGGTGGCATTTGGGCCGGCGAGCCACTCAACGGTAGAGTGTTCCAGCTTTACCGCGGCGACCAGGACGGTAACGGACAGGTTTATGTCGACGAGATCGGCCCCCAGGACAACTGGGGAGGCAAGGTGAAATTCACCTACGAAGGTGGCCGCTTCAACTGGTACGCACAGTCTGCCGTCATGGGTCTCGTAGCCAACGGCGGGGCCGATCAGACGCTGACATTCACCGGTTGGAGGCTTAAGGACAGCGGCAGCGGCAACCAGTACAATGCACTCACTGGATTTACCTACACGATGGGAAATCTGCAGATTGCGCCAAACTTCCTCTGGCAGAAGCCGATCGAGGGTCCGATCCCAAGTTCGGTTGATGCGCCCGGCAGGCCGCGTAACATTTTGGACGACCCGTTCGTGGTGCGCTCCAACCGTGAGACCGTCGCGGCCGAAATCCTCTTCACGTTCGACCCAACACCCGCAACATGGATGTACAACTGGGACAGCGACCGTACCGAGGATGCCGAGTTTGCGCTGAGTGCTGGCTTTGTCTACCGTCACCATCCAACGACCCAAGATGCCGCCATCGGTATACTGCCAAATGGACGTTCCACCTTTGCCTTCCCGGGAGCGCCCCCTGCAAAGGATCTTTGGGAGGTCCATGCGAGACTGGTGACCAAACCCAACCGTGATTTCGGCCTCATTGCCGTGCTGTATGGTGGCGATGCCCAATCAAATGGCAGCGACGAGCGTCTGATCAGCCGTTTCGGTGCAGACATCCGTGCCATCTACAAACAGGTGAAAGTGAACACCTTCGCCCGAGTGAACGACTGGGGGCCATACGATTATCACCGCGACTTTAACTTGACGTTCCCTGTGCAAGCCATGGCGGACGTGTCGACGACGCTGAGCAAGCCCGACTGGTTCGACCTGCCAGGAACCCGCATCGGTCTTCGCGGCACATGGCGGACTCTCGACCAGTATTCGCCGCGATATGCACCCGTGATGGCACGAGACGCCTCCGGTGCGTTTGTGCCCAATCCTAACGCCATTGGTTTTGACAATGGCGTAGAATGGGAAATCAGAACGTATGTACAAATCACATTTTGAGGCATTGAGGCAGAACTATGAACGCGAAAATTAAATCTCCAATACGCCACGTGGTCTTGGGCATATCCGCGCTTTTGCTTCTGGGCAACTGCGAACGGGTTGTCGACGGCTTGGATGCACCACAGTATCCGAACAACCCGGAAATCTTCATCGACGGTTTCAGCGGGGGCTTGAATTACGCCGCATTTGGCGGTTCCGTGCCGACAGCTTTCCAAGTCGACAATGAGGTGTCCTACGGCAACTCGAAGGCATCGATGCGATTTGAGGTGCCCGACGTGAACGACTCCCGAGGCACCTATGCCGGTGGGGTATTCTTTACGTCCTCTCCCCGTGACCTTTCCGGCTATGACGCCGTGACCTTTTGGGCAAAGGCATCACAGTCGACAACCATCGACATCATGGGCTTCGGAAACGATCTCGGGGCAAACCGCTACCAAGCAAGCGTCCCAAACATGGCAATGAACACGAATTGGAAAAAGTACATCATACCCATACCGAGCGCTGCACGCCTCACGGCAGAGAGGGGCATGTTCTTCTATTCGGTCGGGCCAAAAGACGGTAAAGGTTTCACCTTCTGGATTGATGAGCTGAAGTTTGAAAAGCTCGGTACCATAGCCCACCCGATGCCTGCCATCATGGGCGGTAATGACCAAACGGTGACTTCGTTTGCCGGTGTGTCTACCAGCATAAGCGGCCTTCAATCCATCCATAACCTGCCCAACGGCACCAACATAGCCGTCGATGTGACTCCTGCCTACTTTCAGTTCTCCACATCGAACGCATCGGTGGCTACGGTCGACGACCAAGGGCGAGTGAACATTGTGGGCGGTCCGGCGAATGCCGTCATCACCGCCAAATTGGGCAATCAGGATGCCAGAGGGTCGCTCACGATCCAGTCGAGAGGGCAATATGTTAATGCACCGACCCCGACCCGTCCTGCCAATAGGGTCATATCCCTGTTCAGCGACGCATACCAGAATGTGCCCGTCGATTATTACAACGGCTATTGGGCACCGTATCAAACAACGCAATCAGCCGATTTCATGGTTGGCAACGACAATGTGCTCCAATACACGAACTTCAACTTCGTGGGCATCCAGTTCTCGTCCCCAACCATCAATGCCTCGTCGATGACGCACTTGCATGTCGACATCTTCCTGCCTAATCCGCTGAGCAGCAATGCGCGCATGAAGTTTGAGATCAACGACAACGGAACGGGTGGCTCCGGTGCCTTTACGCGGACCATAGCTGCCTCCGACGCGCAAAAATGGATCAGCCTTGACATACCGCTGTCCAGCTTTACAGGTCTCAGAAACAGAGCGTCGCTCTTCCAGCTCGTCTTTGTGAGCGACAGTGGGAACATCCCAAGCTTCTATGTCGACAATGTGTACTTCTACCAACAGTGATATGAATATGAAGACGAATACGCTTATTGCCTCCACCCGCAAAGCAGTCGGCCTGCTTTTGTTGCCGCTCATCCTCGTATCCTGTGTGCCCGACGACTTCCAAAAGTTGGATGAGCGCAGCTGGGAACTGGTATGGAGTGACGAATTCGACGGTGCCTCCGGCACCTCGCCAAACCCCGCGAATTGGACGTTCGACATCGGTACCGGCCAAGACGGCTGGGGTAACCAAGAGCTCCAATACTACACGAACCGCCCCGAAAACATTTCCCTCGATGGAAACGGCAACCTCGTGATCACGGCCAGGTCCGAATCATTCGGAGGCCGTCCGTTCACCTCGGCGCGAATCAAGACACAAGGCTTGTTTGAGCAGACTTACGGCCGTTTTGAAGCACGGATTAAAAATCCCTATGGACCAGGTCTGTGGCCCGCGTTCTGGATGCTTGGTGGCACGGTCGACACCGAAGGATGGCCGCAAGCTGGCGAGATCGACATTATGGAGATGCGCGGCCAGGATCCGACGGTGATCCATGGATCACTGCATGGTCCCGGTTACTCCGGCGGGAATCCAATCTCGGGTTCATACGCACTCAAAAACGCTCGATATGACGCCGATTTCTATATATACGCCGTTGAGTGGTTCCCCGACCGGATCGACTTTTTCGTTAACGACTACCTCTATAACCGCATACGCGCCAAAGACATCGACGGAGAATGGGTCTTCGACCACTCGTTCTTCCTCATTCTCAATGTGGCCGTCGGGGGATCGTACGTCGGATTTCCCAATCCGAACACCCCGTTCCCTCAAAGCATGGTCGTCGATTACGTACGGGTTTACAAATGAACAAACCGATCGAAATGATTGAAATGGGCGGGGAGAAGTGGTTCAAAATCGAGGACCACGATCGTATTCGCCCATTTCTGATGAACATCGTAAGCGACTCCAACCACTGGATGTTCATCTCGAGCAACGGTGGGCTTACCGCCGGAAGGAAGAACAACCGCTACGCGCTGTTCCCCTACTATACGGACGATAAACTTGCCGACTTTTCCGAAATCACTGGTAGCAAAACCATCATTAAAATCATCTCTGATGGTGATTATGTGCTCTGGGAACCGTTTTCGGAACATTGCAAGGGCGCGTTTGCAACACGACGAAATCTTTATAAAAGTCAGTTCGGCAACAAGGTGATGTTTGAAGAGGTCAACCTTGATTTTGGCATCACCTTTCGTTACCAATGGAACAATAGCAGCAAATACGGTTTTGTCAGAAAATCCGAGCTGATCAATTCGTCCAACAATGAGTATCACCTCTCATTTGTCGATGGTTTGCAAAACGTGCTCCCATACGGCGTGGAACCCGACACCCAGAATACGACAAGCAACTTGGTTGACGCCTACAAGCGAACCGAGCTGATCGAGTCATCGGGATTGGGGATTTTTGCACTGAGTGCCATCATCGTCGACAAGACCGAGCCAAGCGAGGCTTTAAAGGCAAACGTTATTTGGTCGGTCGGTTTGGAGCATCCCTCCCACTTGCTGTCGTCACTGCAACTCGACGATTTCCGCAAAAATAGGACGCTTCGTACCGAAAACGACGTCAAAGGTGAAAAAGGGGCGTATTTCGTCGTAAAGGACATCCGCCTTGGAGCCAAGGCGGAACAGCGTTGGGCGATCGTGGCGAACGTGAATCTCAACCACTCACAGGTCGTTGCACTCGACAGCACGATTAAAAAGAACCATGGCCTGGTCGACGACATCGAACGTGACATACAAGCTGGGACAAGCGCCTTGATCCACCTTGTCGCTGGGGCTGACGGACTTCGATACTCATCAGACTTCCTCAAAGATTCCCGCCATTACTCGAATGTGTTGTTCAACATCATGCGGGGCGGAACGTTCGATGAGAACTACCGCATTGAGACCTCCGACTTGGTAGCCTACCTCAACAAAGCCAACAAGGACGTCCACCACAAACACCTTGGCTTTCTCAACTCCCTGCCCGAGAGCTTGGATGTGTCCCTCCTGGCAGAATTGGTGGATGATGTCGACGACGCAGATTTATACAGGCTGGTCAAGGAGTACCTTCCCCTGAAGTTCAGTCGCAGGCATGGCGATCCCAGTCGGCCATGGAACCAGTTTTCCATTAACACGCACAACGAGCTCGACGGTTCGAAAATCCTCGATTATGAGGGCAACTGGCGCGACATCTTTCAAAATTGGGAGGCATTGGCCCATTCCTTTCCTAGTTTCATGGAGGGAATGATCTTCAAGTTCCTGAATGCTTCCACTTTCGACGGATACAATCCCTACCGTGTGACGAAAGACGGATTTGACTGGGAAGTGATCGAAGAAGACAACCCGTGGTCTTACATCGGTTACTGGGGTGACCATCAGATCATCTACCTTCTTAAATTCCTGGAGTTCTACCACGTGCACCAGCCTCAGGCGCTCACAGGGCTCTTTGAGAAGGATTGCTTTGTATACGCCAATGTGCCGTATAAAATCAAATCCTACTCGGAAATAGCCGAGGATCCCAAGAATACCATCGATTTTGACGTACCCCTCGACCATGCGATCCGCCAGGCCATGGACAAGCTGGGATCCGACGGTTCCCTTCTTCGCAGCCGTGTCGGCGACATCCACCACGTCAATTTCATGGAAAAGATATTGGCAACCGTGCTTGCCAAAATGTCAAATTTTATCCCCGAGGGTGGCATATGGATGAACACCCAGCGTCCCGAGTGGAACGACGCCAACAATGCCCTTGTGGGCAACGGCGTTTCGATGGTCACGCTCTACTACCTGAGGCGGTTCCTCAAATTCTTCGAAGCGATCACCGACGGGGCATCTGCCGAACAGATTCGCGTTTCAAGTGAACTGCGCTCGTTTTTTGATGGTATTTATGGCGCATTAGACGAACATAAAACCATCCTGTCCGGAAAGATTTGCGATTCGGCAAGGAAAACGGTTACCGATGCGCTTGGTCAGGCTGGCAGTGATTACCGCAACGCGATTTACTCCAACGGGTTTACAGGCGAAACCGCCAATCTCGGGCTGGCGCGGATTGCCGAGTTTGTACGCCTGACCTTGCAGTATCTGGAACATTCCATCGATGCCAACCGCCGGACTGACCACCTATACCACGCGTACAACCTGATGAGTTTCGAAGACGGCGGCATTACGATCGATCACCTGAGCGAAATCCTCGAGGGACAGGTGGCTGTGCTCAGCTCCGGCTATCTGAAGCCTTCCGAGGCGGCCGATTTGCTCGATTCCCTTCGAAACAGTCGCCTGTACCGAGCTGACCAGAACAGCTACATGTTATACCCGAACAAAGCACTCCCACGCTTTTTGGAGAAAAACAACATCCCCGGGCATCTGGTCAACACCTCTGTGCTGCTTAAAAAGCTCGTCGAAGACGGTGATCAGAGCATCATCAGTCGAGATCTCAATGGTGAATTCCATTTCAACGGAAATTTCCGAAATGCGGCAGCCTTGCGAAAAGCCCTCGACGATATGACGGAATCTCCTTACAAGGATCTGATAGCCATGGACGCCGAAAATGTGCTCCAGATCTATGAGGAAGTCTTCAACCACAAAGCCTTCACGGGCAGGTCCGGCACATTTTTTGCCTACGAAGGCTTGGGATCCATCTACTGGCACATGGTTTCGAAGCTGCATCTTGCCGTGCAGGAAGTGTGCCTGAATGCCATCAGGACTGGCACACCACGCGATGTCGTGGGACGGATCGCCTCCCACTATTACGAAATCGGCGAGGGGATAGGCGTCCACAAGACCCCTGGCAGCTATGGGGCGTTCTCAACAGACCCCTACTCGCATACGCCAGAGCACAGGGGAGCACAGCAGCCAGGGATGACCGGCCAAGTGAAGGAGGACATCCTCGTGAGCATCGGAGAACTTGGCATCGTGGTGGTTGACGGCAGTATCCGTTTCGAACCTTTGCTGCTGCGGAAGTCAGACTTCAGCTCCCAGCCTAAATCTGCGATTTTCGTCGATGTTCAGCAGCAGGAACGAACGGTCGAAATGCCTGCGGGAAGTCTGGGATTCACATATTGCCAAGTGCCGATTGTTTACCGAATCGCCGACAACGACGCCATTGAACTCGTTTCCCAGGATGGGTCAACAGTTCAGATGGAGGGCTTGGACCTCGGCAGAGAGCACAGCCGCCATGTGTTTGGACGAACCGGAGAGGTAACCAAAATTATGGTCTCCCTGAAAGAAGAACACCTCAATTAGCAACATTTGGATTTTGCGCCATGTTGAAAGCGAAGGTAATACTCATAGTTATGCTGTCAATGACAATCATGTCCGCGTGCGAATCGAATAAAAAGCACGATTTTTCATCCATCAACATCACGGCGGCCGAAATTTTGGGTAATCCGGAGTATCGTGCCATATCGTTTGGTGCCTATCGTGACACGACGCGCGACATCCAGCCGACCATCCCCCAGTTGAAGGAAGACCTCAGGCTGCTGTCGGCTATGGGAATCAAGCTTCTTCGCACCTACAACGTATACCTCGACGAGGCTTCGAATTTGCTCAAGGCAATACGAGAGCTGAAACAGGAGGATCCCGACTTCGAAATGTATCTGATGTTGGGCGCTTGGATCGAGGCCAAGAACTCGTGGACCGACGAACCCGAGCGGATCCGTAACCAGGAGAGCGAGCGGAGCGCCGGCGAAGTCGGCCGTGCCGTCGAGCTGGCCCAGCAATACCCCGACATTGTCAAGATCATAGCGGTCGGCAACGAGGCCATGGTTCACTGGGCGCAGGAATACTATGTGGAGCCAACCATAATATTGCGTTGGGTCAACCACTTGCAGGATCTGAAGAAGAAAGGCGAGTTGCCGGCGTCGCTGTGGATCACCAGCTCCGACAATTTTGCCTCTTGGGGGGGCGGGGGCAGCGAATACCACAACGAAGACCTGAACGCCCTTATCAAAGCCGTTGACTTCATATCGATGCATACCTACCCGATGCACGACACGCACTACAACCCGCAGTTCTGGGGTGTGCGCGAAATCGAGTACGGCTTGAGCGACCTCGAGAAAATCCATGCTGCCATGGACCGCTCTGTCGCATACGCCAAGAATCAGTATGAAAATGTAGTTGCCTACATGAGGAGACTCGGTGTTGACAAACCGGTTCACATCGGTGAATCCGGATGGGCAACACAGTCGAACGAGCACTATGGCCCCGACGGCGCAAGGGCAATCGATGAGTACAAGTCTGGTATCTACCACCGCGACATGCGGAAATGGACCGAGGATGCCGGGATCACACTGTTCTATTTTGAAGCCTTCGACGAGCAGTGGAAAGATGCCAACAATCCGGGAGGGTCTGAAAACCACTTTGGCCTGATAAACTTGAAATCCCAAGCCAAATATGCCATCTGGGACTTGGTGGATGCCGGTGTATTTGAAGGTCTTACCCGCGATGGTAGACCCATCACGAAAACCTATGGCGGGAATGTCGATTCTTTGATGAAAGACGTGCTCGTGCCTCCGACCGATGCCGAAATCCAGAACAGGATCAAACTCCTTAACCCTTAAGAACGCAAATCGATGTCAACAAGAGAGACCGCACCCAAAGATCGGGTGCCCTTTTTACAGAAGGCCGCCTTTGGATCCGGTCACCTTGTCAACAACCTCATGCCGGGTGCATTGGGTGTGTTTTCCTTCTTCCTGCTCACTGCATTTGGGATGGATCCGTTCTTGGCCGGTTTACTCGGTGGATTGCCTCGGTTGTTCGATGCCATCACCGACCCGATTATGGGGTACATCTCCGACAACACCAAGTCGAGGTTCGGACGTCGTCGGCCCTACATTTTTACGGGCGCCATACTGAGTGGACTTTTGTTCATGGTCCTTTGGCAGCTCGATCCGGAAGCATCCCAGATGTACAACTTCTGGTACTTCCTCATATTTTCGATGATCTACCTGATCGGCAACACCATTTTCGCGACGCCCCTCATCGGACTCGGCTACGAAATGACCTTCGATTACAACGAGCGCACCCGTCTGATGGGCTTCTCCCAGACCATCGGACAAATCGCGTGGATGATTGTGCCTTGGTTCTGGGTGATCATCGCCAACCCCGATCTGTTTGAAACTCAGGCGCAAGGCGTGCACCAGCTGGCGGTCGTTGTCGGGTTGTGCTGTATGGTATTGGGTGTGATGCCGGCGATTTTCTGCCGAGAGGTCGATCAAACTCATTTGTCAAACCGCGCCGATCTTTCCTTCAGGTCCATATTCAAGAACCTGAAGGACCTGCTTCACAACATGGCGCTCATCGCAAAGAACAAACCGTTTGCACGTCTCTGCGGAGCCACCTTCCTGGTGTTCAACGGATTTCAGATGGTGGCTTCGTTCAGCTATTTCATTATCGTATTCTACATGTTCAACGGCGACTACGGAGCTGCGGGCAACTGGCCGGCTTGGTTTTCGACCGTAAGTGCGATCGCCACGGCCTTCTTGATTATTCCGGTCATCACATGGATGTCGAACCGCTGGGGCAAACGAAACGCATTCATTGTGTCGACCCTCATTTCGATCGTCGGTTACATCCTGAAATGGTGGGGCTTCGATCCCTCGAACCCGTGGATGATCTTCATGCCAATCCCATTGATGGTATTTGGAATCGGCGGTTTGTTCACCCTCATGATGAGCATGACGGCAGATGTGTGCGACTTGGACGAGCTCAACAATGGCATGCCCCGTAAAGAGGGCACTTTTGGCGCCATCTATTGGTGGATGGTGAAGCTTGGACAAGGTATTGCACTGGTGTTGGGCGGTCTGGTGCTCAAACTGGTAGGATTTGACCAGAACGCCACCATCCAAACGGCCGAGACCATTATCAATTTACGCCTGGCTGACATATCCATACCCGCCATCACGGCAGCCTTGGCCATTTGGGTAATGTGGGGGTATGACCTCACCGAGGCAAAGGCCATTGAAATCAAGAATGAGCTGGTGCGCAGAAGAGGCGAGCTATAGTCGGTTTGGTTTGATAGCAGTTGATTCAATTATTCACACGTTAACACCTTGACACATGTCGTTCAGATCAGGCTTACACTCCACCTACAAGGCCTCCAGTATTGGGACAGTAGCCCCGCTGCCACAACTCGACCAAGCATCCGCTGAGGATGTCAATCAGCTGCTCAAAGAGGTTTTGGGCCGCGGTGTGCATGGGTTCTGTTTCAGCCTCTACGAGGAAGGGCAAAAGCCGGGCGATGTCGTCGGAGAAGACCAAATACGCAGAAGGATGGATATCCTGAGACCCCACACAAGGTGGATCCGCTCCTTTTCGTGTGTCGACGGCAACGACCTGATCCCGAAAGTGGCCAAAGAATACGGACTTGGAACGTTGGTCGGCGCATGGCTGGGCAGTGACCGCGAAAAGAATGAAATCGAGATCGAGGCCCTTATCAAAATGGCGAACGAAGGGTATGTTGATGTCGCCACCGTCGGAAACGAAGTACTGTATCGGGGCGAATTGTCGGAACATGAGCTGCTGCAGTACATCGGGCGGGTCAAGGCGGCCATACCACACGTTCCTGTAGGGTATGTGGACGCATATTACGAGTTCGTCGAGCGCCCGCAGCTGTCCGACATCTGCGATGTGATCCTATGCAATTGCTACCCCTATTGGGAGGGAACAAGCTTTGAGAACTCCTTCGGTCACATGCAACATATGCACCGGCTGGCACTGGGGGCCGCCAACGGCAAGAAAGTGATCGTCACCGAAACGGGATGGCCTAGCAAGGGGGAAGGAAAGGGTGAGGCTCTTCCGTCGCAGATGAACGCCATCAAATATTTTATCAACACACAGCTTTGGTCGTCCGACCAAGACATTGAAGTGTTCTACTTCTCTTCGTTCGACGAGGCCTGGAAAGTGGGATCAGAGGGTGAAGTGGGGGCTTACTGGGGAGTCTGGGACAGCAAGGGACAGCTCAAGACGGCACATTAACGGCGCGGTCTCTTCCTACCGTGATCGGTGAGAATGCTCTGGTGCAGGCGGTCTTTTTCTTCGGCCAAAAAGTCAAGGTATGCCCTCATTACGGGAGAAAGCTCCTTCTTGCGAAGCCATACAAGCTGCCATTCCGTTCGTATGGGCAATCCATCGATCGGTATGATGCTCAGTTTGCCGGAATCCAACTCCTGGTGGATGCCGATCATGGGCATCACAGATATGCCCAAACCGGCGAGCACGGCCTGCTTGACCGCCTCGTTCGAGGTCAGCTCGATCTTGTGGTCGACCACGATTCCCAAATTGGATACGTAACGTTCCATGGCAATACGGGTCGCACTGCCTTGTTCCCTGTAAATCAGAGGGTAGTTCGACAACTGGCTCGGTTGTGCCGAGCATCTTGCCAACGGGTGGTCGGATCGTGCCACAAGGTGGAGTTCGTTTTCCATTAGCGGAATCCTGTTCAGGTCGAGGTTGTCAGGTAAAACGGATACAAGCGCACAGTCCGTGTTGTTCGCGTTGAGGCTCTCAATTACGCGGTCGCGGTTAGTGACATCCATTTGCAGCTCAATCTCTGGGTGCATCGCCAAAAAATCGGCCAAGAATTGTGGCATGATATACTTACCAGTAGATGCGATGGCGATTTTTAGCCTGCCGGAAAGCAGGCCGCGCCGGGCGTTGGCCTTGTGCTGCAACGACTCGACCTCTGCGAGGATGACAGCTACCGATTTGAGGACCTCCTCGCCAAATTCCGTCACATGGAGCCTTTTCCCGATCGTCTCGGTCAAGGGCAGCTCAAACTGCTCCTGAAGGTTCCTCAGTTGGATGGACACCGCTGGCTGGGTGAGATTGAGTTTCCTGCCCGCCTCGGTCACGCTCCCCGTTTCAGCGACGGTCTGGAAAATGCGGAGTTGGTGAAACGTGTAGTTCATAAATAAAAGTTATAATTAGTATTAAATATATAAATAAAAATTTATTAAAAAATGCCCTATACTTTGCCGGCCCAAAAAACTCAGACGAGGTTACATGTCCATAGATCTGCTGCTCGAAAATCTTACAAATCCCGCACTTCTGTTCTTTATTCTTGGGATCATAGCCACCTATCTCAAGAGCGACCTTGAGATTCCTCCCAATTCGTCCAAGTTCATCTCCCTGTACCTGTTATTTGCAATCGGTTTCAAGGGTGGCCAAGGGCTGGCTGCCAGTGCTTGGACCATGGAAATTGTATGGACCGTCACATTTGGGATTCTCATGGCCAGTCTCATTCCACTGTACTCGTATTTCGTGCTGAAATTGCGATTCAACGTTTACGACGCAGCTGCAATCGCAGCCGCGTATGGATCGATCAGTGCCGTGACCTTCGTTACCGCCGCGTCGTTCCTCGAGATGCAGGACGTCACGTTCGGTGGACATATGGTGGCCGTCATGGCACTAATGGAGGCTCCTGCCATCATTGTGGCGGTGATGCTGATCCACAAGACGAATCAAGGTCAACAGGGTGCGCTGCGTCAGGCTGTGCACCATTCCTTCACGAATGGAAGCGTGCTACTCATCCTTGGCAGCCTGGTTGTCGGCATGCTGGCAAGTGAGCAGCAGAGCAGTGGGATAAAGGCCTTCACCACCGACATCTTCAACGGATTTCTTGCCATCTTCCTGCTCGACATGGGCATCGTGAGCGGGCGCAAATTGGGCGATTTCCTTGCCCAAGGCAAATTTGCCACCATGTTTGCGATCCTCATGCCATTATTTAACGGGGTGTTGGTGGCCCTTCTCAGCCAGTTGGTGACCGACGACCCCGGCAACCGGTTCATGCTGGCCATCCTGGCTTCGAGCGCCTCCTACATCGCGGTTCCCGCCGCCATGAAGATCGCGGTTCCACAGGCGAATCCGTCCCTTTACCTGCCCATGGCCTTGGCGGTGACATTCCCGTTCAACATCACCATCGGAATGCCGATTTATTGGTCGGTTGTTGTATGGTAAAACAAAAAACGGCTCTCAGGATACCTGAGAGCCGTTTTTGTGTTCGTCGGGGTGACAAGATTTGAACTTGCGACCCCTTGCACCCCATGCAAGTGCGCTACCGGGCTGCGCTACACCCCGAACAGATCACTAATTTACGGATTTGCACGCCCAAGAGCAAAATCAACGTCGAACTGACAGGATCTCGTTGATCTGCAGGATTTCGTCGTCGTTGATCTGGTGACCCATGCCCGGGTAGATGGTCGTGCGGACATCTGCACCTAGGCCCTTGAAGATGCGGTCGGTCTCATGAACACGCTCAAGTGGAATGTGGGAGTCGACATCGCTGCAGCCCAGAATGATCGGCATCCGGAATAACTTGTCGGTGTACCGATCCGCTTCTACCGTGTCGCCGATAAGTCCGCCGCTCAACCCAAAGGCCCCCCCATAAACGATTCCGTGGCTTGCAACGAATTCAAGCACCAGGCACGCACCCTGCGAGAAACCCAGCCAATAGATGTCCAACGGATCGACATCGGCGGCCAGCAGTTCGTCGCTGATCCGATCCAGCGTGGCGAGTGCAGAGTCTAGCCAGGGCTGATTCTGTGACCGCGGCATCATGAACGAGTGGGGATACCAGGTGTTGTTGGTCGCCTGAGGCATCATGACCGTGAATTGGTCCACGTTTAAATACTGCTTCAGAGAGAGCATGCTCTGGGCATTGGCGCCCCTGCCGTGCACCATCACAATCACCTTGCGTCCGTGCTCTGGCGACGGGCCATCCTGTACAATAGTATAGTCGTGCATTTTTTTAGTAATGTAGTAAAATGGTAGTTGTTGTACCATCCTGATGACAATGCACGATCCATAGGTGATCGTACACATCGTCTTCCAAGTCTTTGTTAACCGAATTTCCGGTTAGGTAGTTCACGATTCGGGGCGCCGTGTTCGAGTGACCGGCAATAACATGCGTTTTGCCGTAGTCGCCCTTCAATGCATCCAGAAAGGAGTCGGGATTCCTAGGGTCGTATTCTTGAACGGGCAGTTGATGCCGTTCAGCCAGAACCCCCAATGTCTGCCTGGTCCGCTTGTAGGGCGTGGAATGGAGGCCATCCACACTCATGTATTGAAGCACATCGGCCAGACGCACCGCACGGGCAAGACCTGCTTCGGAAAGGTCGGGATCCGTCGAACTGTCGGCCTTTTCGGCATGGCGCACAATGACGAACGTCGTCGGCTCTTCGGCAGCGTATACCGGAGCACTTGGAGTTATCGGTTTCTGGACCGAGGATAAAAGAAGAAATATCGCAGACAGAGTTGACAGAAATGTGGTCATGGCGCAGTATCGGTTCGTTTGAATTCATACCTTTCGTGCAAAATAGCAAACACATTCCGATCAGCCTACACCAATTGAATGAGTGATTCAACAAAGAGTTCGAACGAACCTATCGATGGCCCGACGCTAGACCCCCAGAGCTGGGACAATATGCGAACCTTGGCGCACGCCATGGTCGACGACATGCTCGACTATCTGCAGCAGGTCGGAGAGCGTCCAGTTTGGACCCCACCGACATCCGACTCCATTTCAAGCATCGGTGGTCAAGTGCCATATGCGCCATCAGCGCCTGATGTAGTCTACAATCAGTTCAAAAAAGACATATTGCCGTTTACCAAGGGTAATATCTCGCCTCGCCACTTTTCGTGGGTGGAGGGCAACGGAACGGTCATGGGAATGATGGCCGACATGCTGGCGGCCGGCATGAACCCGAACGTGACGATCGGCGACCACATGGCGATGTACGTGGACAATGCCGTCATCGACTGGTGCCGCCAGATCATGGGGATGCCCGATTCCACTTCCGGGATGTTGGTGAGCGGCGGCTCGCTGGCGAACATCACCGCCCTCACGGTTGCGCGGAACCATCTGCTAAACGGGAGCATCCGTTCGCGCGGGCTGGTGCAATCGGGAACCCAATTGGTGGTCTACTGCAGCTCTGAAACCCACAATTGCGTGAACAAGGCGGTTGAGGTGCTTGGTATCGGATCCGATTTCCTGCGGTTGATACCGGTGAACGGCGATTTCCGCATAAATTCCCAGAAACTTCGGGAGCAGATCGCCCAAGACCGCATTTCCGGATTGTATCCATTTTGCATCATCGGAAATGCGGGCACGGTCAACACAGGTGCCATCGATCCACTCGACGAACTGCTTCAGATAGCCCGCGACGAAGACATGTGGTTCCACGTCGACGGCGCTTTTGGGTCCGTGGCAAAACTCACCGACGAGTACGCACCCGCCCTGAAGGCCATAGAGCATGCCGACAGCCTGGCCTTCGACCTTCACAAATGGTTTTACGTGAACTATGAAGTCGGATGCGTGTTGATTCGCGACCGCGATATCCATCGAAATGCCTTCAAACTGAACGCAAACTACCTGCTGAGCCACGACCGTGGACTCGCTGCCGGACCAGAGACGTTCAGCAACTACGGACTTGAGCTATCACGCGGGTTCAAAGCCCTCAAAGTATGGATGTCGCTCAAGGAACACGGGATTGATCGCTATAAAGAAGTCGTGACCCGTAACATCCGCCAGGCACGCTATCTCGGCCAAGTGGTTGAGAGTGATCCCAATTTCGAGCTTATGACGCCGGTCACCCTCAATATCGTGTGCTTCCGATACCGGTTCGAAACCGGCGACACCAACACCGACAACCATCTAAACAGAGAGCTGCTCATGCGCCTCCACGAAAGTGGTGTGGCAACCCCTTCGTACACCTTGCTCTACGGTAAATATTGCATCAGGGTAAACATCACCAACCATCGCACCCAGAAGTCAGACCTTGACATGATGACGGAATGGCTGAGAGCCGAAGGCGCGGCTGTCTCCAGGGCATCAGGGGCATCATAGGCAACCTGGGCATCATGTATCATACTCATGATGCATTTGATGCCCTCGATCCTTCCTCATTCCCCCATGCCTGTCCCTCAATCCTTACATCAGTCCCCAATCCTCACTCCTCAATCCTCCACTCGTACCGCTGCCGGTGCATGTCCTTGCCGTAAACGTCCGATTCGGTGTTCGATACGAGCCGGAAGCCGTACTTCGTGTACAGGTGTGCCGCTTCGCGCAGGTCGTCGGTTGTGAGCAAATAGGATGACGTGTACCCGACCTCCCGCATAAATTCCATGTACAATTTCATGAGGTGGTTGCCCAGCCCAAGCCCCCTGTAGCCCGGCATCAGAACGAAGTACCGAAGCTGGGCGGCATCGCCGCGGTCGAGAAGCGCCAACGATCCGACGATGCGTCCCTGATGTTCACACATCCAAACCCTCGATCGGTCGGATTTGTACAATTCGTAGAATTCAAACAGGGTTTTTGCGACGATGGCCTCGAAATAAAGGTTATACTCATATTCCTTGCCGTAAATCTCGGAATGCATCCACAGAATGGCAGCCAGGTCACCCTGCCTGAATTCGGTTCGGATGGAGATGTCGTCTCGGTTTATCATAAGGGCTATTTTTTGCGAATGGATGGATGATTACTTTTACGGCAGCTTCCGAATTCCCAAAGCTTAACAAAATTCGTGCTCCGATGAAATATGCAATCTTGATACTACTGCTTGCAGTAGGCACCGCGTCGGCACAAAAGTCGGACGGTGAGTCGTGCCTTTTCCACGTGGGATTGGCGAACACACTGCTCGGTGGACTCTATGACGGTTTCTACACAGTGGATCAGCTGAAATCGAAGGGGAATTTTGGCATCGGTGCCCCACACCGCCTTGATGGCGAGCTGCTGATTCTGGACGGCCGCGTATGGCAGACAACCCACATCGACTCCACGTTCGAGGCGGAAGGTTCCATGATGGTTCCCTATGCGGCCGTGCATGATTTCAGTGCGGTGGCCACGATCAAGCTGGACGGCTCATTTACACGTGATCAGCTTTATGCTGTTCTCGATACACTCCTGTCACCGACAAACGGCATGTACGGTGTCAAGGTAACGGGAACATTCACCTCCATCACTTCAAGGGCATTTCCTGCCGTACACGACAATCCCGCACCGCCGTTGGCAAGCATCATGGATCGACAGGTTTTATTCCGCCATTCCGACATCAAGGGCTCGTTAGTGGGCTATAAATTGCCCGCATTCATGGCTGGGATGAATTTCCCCGGCTACCACTTCCATTTTTTGTCGGACGACCATCGACGCGGCGGACACATGGTTGATTTCGCAGCCAGCGACGTCACCATCGAATTTGACCGGATCCACAGGTTCGAGGTCCAACTCCCCGACAGCCCGGATTTTGACACCTTCGACTTCAGTTCCGACCGAAGCTCAGAGGCGCGAACCATACAGCGGGGCCAGTAAAAACGAAAAGGCCCATCGGATTCCGACGGGCCTTTTGTGCAAGTAGAGAGTTGCTAATGTTTGTTAAGGGATGGATTAACCCTTCATAAACGACCGAAGTACGGTCTGAAGGATGCCTCCGTTACGATAATAATCAATCTCGACGGGTGTGTCAATACGGCAGCGCACGTTAAACTCGACAACGCTTCCATCTTCTCGGGTCACTTTCACTGCCACACTGTCGCCGGGCCGTAGATTGTCATCAACGACGATGTCGAACGTTTCGCGGCCTGTGATACCCAGTTTGTCGGCGTTGTCGCCCTCGAAGAACTGTAGGGGAAGCACGCCCATGCCAACGAGGTTCGAGCGGTGGATGCGCTCGAACGACTCGGCGATCACCGCTTTGACACCGAGAAGCATCGTGCCTTTGGCAGCCCAGTCGCGCGAAGAACCCGTGCCATACTCTTTGCCTGCAATGGCGATTAGCGAGGTGCCGTCGGCCTTGTACCGGATGGATGCGTCGTAGATGGACGTCACCTCGTTCGTCGGCAGATAGGTCGTCATGCCGCCCTCCGTGCCCGGTGCCATCTGGTTCTTGAGGCGCACGTTGGCGAAGGTTCCGCGGGTCATCACGCGGTCGTTGCCGCGGCGCGATCCATAGGAGTTGAAGTCTTCGCGGGACACCCCGTTCTCCTGCAGGAACTTTCCGGCCGGAGAATCGGCCTTGATTGATCCAGCCGGGGAAATGTGGTCGGTAGTGATGGAATCACCCACTTTCACTAGGACGCGCGCTCCTTTGATGGCTCCAATCGGGCTCGGTTCGGCCGGCATGTCGACAAAGAACGGAGGCTCCTGGATGTAGGTGGAGGCTTCGTCCCATTCAAACAGCTCGCCGCCGCTGAGGGGGATGGCGTTCCATTCATCATTGGAATCTTCGATGCCGTTGTACATGCGGTTGAAGATGTCGGGACGCACCGCGTTGTCGAGGTGCGCAAGGATTTCGTCGGTAGTCGGCCAGATGTCGCGCAGGAAGACATCCTGTCCGTCATGACCTTTTCCGATCGGCTCGTTCACCAGGTCGATGTCAACGGTTCCAGCAAGCGCATACGCCACCACAAGGGGAGGGGAGGCCAGATAGTTTGCCTTCACGCTTTGGTGGATGCGTCCTTCGAAGTTGCGGTTGCCCGACAGCACTCCGGCGACGACGAGGTCTCCCTCCTTGATCGCGGCTTCGACCGGCTCGGGCAGCGGACCCGAGTTGCCGATGCACGTGGTGCATCCGTAACCGACCA
>CAYZWQ010000025.1:15393-22521 GCA_964481355.1 uncultured Chitinophagales bacterium | reverse complement strand
CCAACTCAATTCACCGGCAGCCTCATCATCTCCCGCTGAGCTGGGCCATGCCTTATATCGTGACGCAATCCATATTTCATTCGCACTCCACTGCAAATAGACTTGAAGTGGGCCACATTCAATAGTCTGGGCTGAACCTTCCTCTGAAGAGTAAGTCCTCCACGTACTGTCGATCATACCTGCGTTTCGGGTAATAATTGAGTATTTTAAACTGTACGGCTTGTAAGTTAGGTGTATCCCGTATCGTTATCAACTCGAGCCAAACCGAACCCGTTCCACAGCCATGGCGAAACGAAAACACGGTCCGCGAACTAAGCAAGAATCCAAGGTTGGCCTGAGGCCAGGAAGCATCATTTATACCGGTTATGCCGAACCGATTGACGAACCTGTCGTTGTCATTTCGTATGTAGCAGAGAGGATGGAAGAATTTCGTTTCGACGATATTGTTATTGCCTGTCAGCACATTCTTTCCAGGCCTGAACAATATCACTGGATGCGAATCACCGGCCTTCATGATACTATGCGAGTCGCCCAGTTAGGAGAGCATTTATCGGTGGATCCCCTGGTGCTAGAAGATGTAGTGAACACGAACACCCGGCCAAAGCACGAACTCTTCGAAAAGTACGATTTCATCTCGTTCAAACTGCTGATAGCGACCTCCGAAAAGGTTGAGTCATCTTATCCATTGCAGTTCGAAATTGAACAATTGTCCATGTTACTGTTCGAAAACGTTCTGGTCACCTTCCAAGAATCACCGATTGTCACATTCAAGACAATCACTAACAGAATCAGGCTTGAGACGGGGCGTCATCGCCAATTTGGGGTCGACTACCTTGCATACTCCATCATCGACACGACCGTGGATCACTACATGTATTCACTCGAATTGATATCGGACCAGATCCATGAAACCGAAATGACGCTCCTCGACAACTTTGACGAGTCATTGCGTCGGCTCATCCACGACACCAGCATGGAAGTAATCCAGATTCGGAGGAATATCATGCCGTTTCGGGAGGCACTTTGGTCTTTGTACCGATCGGAGGATGGCCGGTTTACTGACACCGTAAAACCCTACATACGCGATGTGCATGACCACATGTACTCCACCATGGAGACACTTGAATACACGCGCGACATGGTAGTCCGCCTGTCGGAGACGTATATGTCCACATTGACAATGCGTATGAATGAAATCATAAAACTGCTGACCATCATATCCACAATCTTCATCCCGCTCACGTTTATCGTCGGTATCTATGGCATGAATTTCGACACTTCGGCATCCCGCTGGAATATGCCCGAGCTTCTGTGGCCCTATGGTTACGCCTTTTCATGGGTGCTTATGGCGTTGATCGCGCTTGGCATGATTGGATACATCAAACGCAGAAAATGGCTGTAAATCGACGACAGAAAATCGTATAATGAGTTAACACTCATTCTGAAAGGTAGGCTACCTATGAGACCACTTGAAATACTCGTTCCAACCGATTTTTCGGATACCAGTCTAAAGGCCTTCGAGACTGCGGCAATGTTTGCGAAAATGACAAAGGGCCACGTCACACCTTACCACTCATATATTCCGCTGAGCGAAATTGACGGATACTTTTATATGGGGCTGGGTGTTACCGCTCAATTGAGCAACGCCGATCTCGATAAAATGCTGCTTGCTCGTCTTGACGAGATCGCCGAAACTTATATACCATCCCAATTCCGCAGACCTGCCAAGTTGGGTGTGGGCAACGCGGCCAACGCCATTGCGCACATCGCCGACGACTACGACCTCATCATCATGGGGTCCCATGGCAGATCTGGCGTATCTCGTTTCATCATGGGTTCTGTAACGGAGAAAGTGCTGCGCATGGTGAAGTCGCCCGTATTGGTGGTTCGCGAAAACACGAGCATGCCCGAGGTCAAAAGCATCCTGATGCCGCTTGACCTGTCACTCAACTCTTTGTCGGCAATCTCGTTCGTCCGTAACATGATGGCCGACGAACAAACCCGGCTGCACCTGCTCCACGTAATCACAACCGATGAATACAACGATGACAAGAATGCCAGGATCCAGGCAGGTCTGCAGGAGGGCAATCTGAAGAGCATCGTCCATGCACATCTGTCCGAGTACAGTTCACGCATCACGTACAGTTCCGTTGTGACCAGAAACCCCGCCTACGAGGAAGTCGTAAACTTTGCGAAGGCAGGTTCCTATGACCTTATCGCCATGACGCGTGTTGGTAAATCGGCGCTCAGTTACCTCACCTTGGGAAGCACTACAGCCAATGTGATCCGCGCATCCGAAATACCCGTGCTCTCTGTTCGCCCGCCATCGGCCGACTGAGCCACGCGTCCACCTGTTGAGTAAAATACAAAAGGCATCCAATGGATGCCTTTTGCGTATCGTAATCTCGTACGTTGCTACATACTCTCAGAATCTGAAAACCAAACCGGCAGTCACCTGTATCTTTTTGATGTCGAGATCGACATTCACCGGCGAGGTCAAGCCCTGATACATTGTCTGGGTGTCTGTGAACTCGGTGTACGATGCCGCCACGTTGAAAGAAAAATCCTCATTCCCCCGAATTCTGAGGCCGGCGGAGTATGTGGCGATGTCTTCGCCGAAGTCACGACTTACAGCGGGATACAGCGCGTAGCCAACCACCGGCTCGATGGCACCCAATCGGTAACCAAGTCCCAACTTCACGTTCCAGACATCTTGGAACTCAGATCTTATTTGGCGGTTCTCGTCACGCTGATAGCTGATGTCTGACGAAGTTGGATTCTTGAAGTTGATTTCCGAGTTGGAATATGCCACAAATTCGGCAGAGCCGCTCACTGTGAGCCCGTTGAAGTTATCGATGGCCGCACCTACATTGATCCTGGCAGGATTCTTGACTTTGTAGGTAACTTTACCCTGCAGCTGCTCCGGGCCGACAAAATCACCGTTGTCGAAATTGATTTCAAGGCTGCTCAAATAGTCTTCGCGAATGGTGAGGTTGGTGGGCGTGCGATAGCTGAGTCCAACATTGAACCAAGGTTGTACCTTGTAAGCAAGTCCGACGCGTCCATACACACCCGTGATGCTGGCATTGATTTCGTCAAGCAAAAAGATATCGCGCACATCGTCATAAAAGGTGTCACCACTGGGGTATTCAACAAAGAATTCACCAAAGTACAAGCCCTTGGTGTCTTCCTCGAGAAACAGACGCTGATAACGGTAGAAGCCGAACGGTACCGACAGACTTGCACCCACGAACAAATTGGGTGCAGACTCAACGGCTCCATAGAAATTCAGTTCGCCAACTTGACCCTTCTCAGTCTGTTGGATGTCCTGATTAATCCCGGCATATGGTGCCAGTCGGAATATCGAAACATCCCCATCTTCGAGATCGAAATATGCCTTTCGAAATGCGAGGTCGTAATATTGCGACGAGGGAATGCTGAAACCGTCGGTCACCGTGCTTTCATCGTTGTAACCGTACACTTGGTAGCCTCTCAAAAAGTCCGTCGACTTGTTATACGTCACACCAAACACCATGCTTCCCCTGAGTGTAGGCACGTTGTAAACAAAACCGACATCCGACAGGCTGGTGGTCCCTTGACTGAGAAAGTCATCGCTGGATTGAAAAAATGCCTGCTCCTGAATTCTACGGTTGTTGAAGCCGATGTTCATCGAGCTGTTCTTCATCATCCCCATGATGGCGGGATTGTCGGAGGCAGCACCCAAGCCCGTAGGCAAGGCGGTGGAGGCTCCACCGTACATGGTTGTGACGGCGTCGATTCCCGGTTGGGTTGACACGTAGCGCAACACATCATACCTGTTCTGCGCATTGGCAGATACATAGGTAGTCAACGAAATGCATAGCGCAGCTAAAGCAGACCCTAATCGCTTCATATTGGTCAATCAGACTTGGTGGTGGAGATGTTTAAAACAACGCGGAAGATACAACAATCTTGCCGTGGGGACATTCGATTAGTTGCCCCTGCGTGAACCCGACGATCTTGATGTGGTACCAGAACTCCTGGATGAGGACGATGAGCTCCTGACCGTGGATCCGCTGCTGCGAGACGACGAAGAGGAACCACTCCTCACTGTAGTGCCACTGCTCTTAGTCGATGATCTGGTGCTGGATCTTACAGTCGAAGCGGCCTCGGAGGCTGCAGCTTTCACGACTGACCTAACAACTGGCATCACCCGTTTTGAGCTTGGTGGACGGGTCGTTTTCGTTGCTGCCCTTACACTGGTCTGAGCTGATGATCGTACGTCACCTTTGTTATTGTTACGGTTGTCCGAGCTCGACGACCGCACGCTGCCACTGCTCGACGAGCCGGAGCTGCTTCCCGACGAACGGACTGTGCCACTGGATGAACCGGACCTTGTTGAGCCGGATGAACGAACCGTGCCACTGCTCGACGAGCCGGAGCTGCTTCCCGACGAACGGACTGTGCCGCTGGACGAACCGGACCTCGTTGAGCCGGACGAACGAACCGTGCCACTGGACGAGCCGGACCGGGTTGAACCAGACGAGCGCACAGTACCTGATGAACTGCCGGTCGATCGAGTCGGTGATGATGACCTTACCGTACCGGAGGTGCCGGATGAGCGTGTAGTACCAGATGTACGGCCTACCGTCCCTGCACTTCGGCTTTGGCCGGTGCCACCTGCAGTTGAGCGTACAGCGCCAGGTGATGCAGCTGTACCAGTGACCCCTGATCCATAGCCGTCGTAGCGACGTGTGCCGTTACGATTGTCGCCGAAGTCACGGTCAACACCAGAACTGCGGCGGCCATTGCGATACTCACGGTCCAAATCGATGTAGACTATGTTGGTATAAGGCCTGTTGTACCAACCTGGACGATAGTACCAATCATAGTACCATGGATTAAATCCAAGACCCCAAGAATAATTGTAGGGGTAATAAGCCCAATGATCAAAATAGAAACCCGTATGGAAACCGAAACCCCAACTTGGACGGTACCAACTCAAACCGATCGACCATGATGGCGAATAATAGTATGATGGGAAATGGTAGGATGGATAGTAGCTGTCCCATGGACCAAAGCCATAGCTCGTCCAACTTGGACGGTAGGAGAGGTCACGGTAGTAAAGCGAGCCCTCATGAAATCCCTCGTAATAGCCTGCAACATAGTCCTCATTGTCGTAGGCGGGGAGTTCGTAGTCGCTGAGCACCCTGTCGCCACCCGTTGTGCTTTCGTCGTTCTATTCGCCGCTGGTGTCTGATTCGCGGTAAACAGGCTCTAAGGTCTGCAGCTGAGTGTAGCATCCAGTAACAACAAGACTCATGGCGGCGAGTAATGGAAGTAATGTGATGCGTTTCATGGCTGACTCCTTCGTATTTGGGATCGATTGTGCTTCTACATCTCTAAACGTATGATAGCCGAAAAGGGTTCGGACTTACAATAGCATGATAATGTTAACATCTTCAGATTTCACCTCGCAACGATTTTGCGATCACCTCTGCCTTGCTGTTAACGTGCAGTTTCTTGTAAATATTTCGAATGTGAGCCCGTACGGTGTCGATGCTGATGTCCATTCGGTCTGCAATTAACTTATAGCTAAGTCCATCGACCAATCCTTGGATGATCTCCAGCTCCCTTGAGGTAAGGTTGTGTTCGGGATCTGGATCGGGTTTAGCGGGTTGGCTGAAGTGCGTGATCACCTTTCTGGCAATCTGAGGAGACATGGGTGCGCCACCACTTAGAAGCACCTCAATCGCCTCCTTCAGCTCGTCGGGAGTGGAGTGCTTGAGCAGATAGCCGGAGGCACCCGCACACAAGGAGTCGAATATCTTGTGGGAGTCGTGATAGACGGTGAGCATGATGATCTCCATTTCGGGGTATTGCCGCTTTATGAGCTTCATTCCGTCGATACCCGACATGCCGGGCAGGTCGATGTCCATCAGGATCACCTCGGGACGCGATCCTCTTCGGATTTCTTCAAGCAGTTCCTCCACGGTGTCATAGGCCATTTTGCACCGAAAACCTTCCTGCATATCGAGAAAGGATCGATACATCTCCCTGATTGCGACTTTATCTTCGACGATTGCAAGTTCGTGCTCTTTGATGTTCTCAGACATATCCGACTCCTTAGAAGATGTGTTTACCGGTCACTTCGATGCCGAAGCCGTCGCGATCGATGAACTCAATGTGGGCGTTGATTCGATCGGACCGCAGTTTCAAGTTCTTGAGACCATGGCCCGTTTTTCGCTGCTGATTTGCAAGGCCGACGCCATTGTCCTTAATGTACAAAGATGAAATATTATTATGCTTTGACAATCGCACGTCGATGTTAGTCGCTTTCGAATGTTTTACGGCATGGTTGATCATTTCCTTGAATATAAGGTAGATATTCTGGCGCACTTCGACCGGCATCGAATGCGTGGTGTCCAGATTTTCGAACGTGAACTCAAACGATATGCCCTTAGGTGTCAGTGTGTTTCTTGCATAGTCCTGCATTCGGTCGGTGAGGTCGCCAACAGTGTCGTTTCTGGCATCGATCGACCACACGATGTCGTCCATGGTCGTGACAATGCGTCGGCTCGTCTCACCAATCTGCTGCAGGGGCGATTTGATGTTGTCGGGGATGGGATAGGCCTGTAAAAAATCGGTCTGAAGCGCAATTTCAGTCAACGATGCACCAACGTCATCATGGAGGTCGCTGGCAATTCGGACACGCATACGCTCGAGTTCGACTTGTTTGTTCACTTTGTAGTAATTGTACACAAAGGCGACTGCGCCGAAAAATCCAGCCAATAGAATGAGCCGGAACCACCACGTCGAATAGAAGGGTGGTCGTATCGTGAATGCGAGCGTAGCAGGCTGCACGCTCCAGTTGCCGTCATTGTTGCGTGCTCTCACCTCGAAGATGTAGTCGCCGTTTGGAAGCCCGGCATATCGTGCCGAACGCAGGTCGGTCGGGATCCACTCTGTGTCGATAGGACGCAACCGGTACTCATACGCAACCTTCTCTGGGGCAGAAAAGCTCAGCGCGATATAGTCGAACCATAGGCTGTTGTCTCTGAAACTGAAATCCAAATCCCGGAAGTCCGTGATGGTTTGGTCGAACACCCTTATCTGCTCGATGTAAACGGGTGGGCGGTGCGTGATGTC
>CAYZWQ010000025.1:0-15383 GCA_964481355.1 uncultured Chitinophagales bacterium | reverse complement strand
TCGCGGTCACGATAGTAAACAGCCAAACCGCCGACCGTTCCGAACCACAGGGTGTCACCGGCCCCAAATACGGCACCACGGTTCAATTCGTCGGCTGCGAGTCCATAGTCAGTCGTGTATCGCTTGAAAATGGGACGCTGCAACCCGTCGGTCTGGTCGCTTCGAAACCGCACCAAACCCCTTGTGGTCCCAAGCCAATAGTTATCGTACGTGTCTTTGTAGACAAGGTAAATCACATCGGCAGGAAGGCCGTCCAACGAGGTGTAATTTGTGAAGATGCCATCCTTCAAATGGCTGAGGCCGTCGAAGGTGGCGGCCCAGACACTTCCGTCGTCGTCAACATGAACATCGAGAACTATATTGTTTGCCAAACCATCGGAAGTGGTATAATGGGTGTGGGTGCCATCCTTGAAATAGTTCAAACCGCCGTAAGTGCCTACCCACATCCCGCCATTTCGGTCAAACTTGACGGCTCGCACCGTATTGTGAATCAATCCCTCCGTGGTGGTGATGTTTTCGTATTGGTCGTTTCTCAAGTGGATGAGTCCGCCGCCATCAGTGCCGAACCATAAACTGCCGTCAGTGTCTGGCGTTATGGTGCGTATGATCCGGAATGGGAGGCCTGTACCTACAGACAGATCGCGAATCTTTCCATCCGATATGATATTGATTCCGTTTCGCGTGGCAACCCATAAGTCTCCGTTGGTATCAACGTGCAAATCAAAGACCCTCTCGTCAATTAGGCCTGAGTTCATGTTCCAAATACGCGAGCCACCGGGCCATATTTCGGCGATGCCGCCCCCGTAGGTGGAAACCCAAAGTTTGTCGCCGCTCTTACGAATGGCGGTCACCATGTTGTCGGGCAATGGGTATGGCGCACGAAGTGTTTCGAAACGGTCGCCGAGATATCGAAAGATGCCGGCTCCGAATGTCCCGATCCAGATATTGCCCTCGTTGTCCGGGTAGACCGTATTGAAAATGCTGCTTCCAAATCCGTCTTCGAGCCCGTAATTGGCGAACCTCTCGTCGTGATAAATACTGAATCCCTCTTCGGTCATGATCCAGGCCCTGTCGAACAAATCGAATATGATGTCCTTCACAAGGTTATTCGCGAGGCCGTCGTCCGCGGAATATGTCATGACGACCATGTTTTTTTGGAGCACGGCTACGCCTGTTCGGGTACCGATCCACAGGTCGCCGTTAGAGCGGAAGGTAAGAGAGCGAATTTTGTCGTCTGGAAGCCCCTCACTGACCGTCCAGTTTCGAATGGTGCCGTTGCCGGATATGGCGGAGAGCCCCTCACGAGTGCCGATCCAAATCGTTCCGTCGGTGCTCTCTTCGACATCGCGCACCCTGTTTCCCGCTATTCCATTGGATGTTTTGTAGGCTTTGATGGTATCGCCGTCGATGAGCCATACACCTGCACCGTCTGTTCCCACCCATAGCCTTTTCTTTGAATCACGGAGCAGGGATATCACAGAAAGCCCCGAAAGGGTGTCGGCTATCGCCGGGGTTTCGAAATAGCGGCCATTCCACCTGGCGAGGCCCATGTCGGTACCGACCCAAAGCACACCGTCGTCATCTTTCCGTACTACGTTGACACGATTGCTGGGCAGCCCACTCTCACGGTAGAAGGGCGTGAACGAGAATCCGTCGAATCGGTTCAATCCCACTTCAGTCGCCACCCACAGGTAGCCCATGTTGTCTTGGGCGATTGATAGCACCACGGACTGGCTGAGTCCGTTTTCGGCGCTGTAATTGCGGAACTGCTGTACCTGTTGAGCCTCAGACCAAGTGGTAAGGCACAGCAAAACCAGAATTAGTCCTGAAATTAAGCGAAGCATCCCCAATGATACGACATTGAGATATACTTGTTGTGGAGACTTTACCGACAACAAAAAAAAAGCCCCGCAATGTGCGGGGCCTTGAAATTATCCCAGATAGGAGCGGAGAGCCATGCTCCGGTTGTGGTGGCGCAATTTACGCAGTGCCTTCTCCTTGATCTGCCTGACGCGCTCCCTGGTGAGGTCGAAGCGTTCGCCGATCTCTTCGAGCGTGAGGGAGTGCTCGCGACCGATGCCAAAATAAAGGCGGATGACTTCAGCCTCGCGCTTGGTGAGCTTGGAAAGGGCGCGCTCGATTTCGACCTTGAGCGACTCGCCCATGAGCTCGGTGTCGGGATTTGGAGTCTCTTCGTTCTCGAGGACGTCGAGGAGACGGTTGTCTTCACCCTGGGCAAATGGAGCGTCGACGGAAAGGTGCCGACCTGATATCTTCAGGGTTTCGGCAACTTCGCTGATCGACATGTCGAGGCTTTCGGCGAGTTCGGCGGCCGATGGCACGCGCTCGTACTCTTGCTCAAGCTTTGAAAGCTCTTTGCTGATCTTGTTCAGGGCACCCACCCTGTTCAGTGGCAGGCGCACGATGCGGCTCTGCTCGGCAAGTGCCTGAAGGATGGATTGGCGAATCCACCAGACGGCGTACGAGATGAACTTAAAGCCGCGCGTCTCGTCGAAACGCTTTGCAGCCTTGATGAGGCCCAAGTTGCCTTCGTTGATGAGGTCGCTGAGGGAGAGCCCTTGATTTTGATACTGCTTGGCAACCGAGACAACAAAACGCAGGTTGGCTTTCGTAAGCTTTTCGAGTGCCTTTTGGTCGCCAGCCTGAATTTTTCTGGCGAGATCCACCTCCTCGTCGGGGGTGATGAGGCTGACTTTGCCTATCTCCTGAAGATAACGGTCGAGCGACTGCGACTCCCGTGTGGAAATGCCGCTGCTCGTTATATTTTTGGGTTCTTTCTTCTTCTTGGCCACAATACCTAGTTCTGGGGATGAACGGTTGTCTCGAAAATATTACAAATAGCTAAAATACGAAATTTTAGTGCCAGAGTAAAACAATCACAAAGCTTCTAACGTTTGCCAGGCCTCAAAATTCCGGGACAGCTGTCATCCAACCCAAAGAACGTCGGAATGGAATCGGCAAGTGTTGCAAATCCGTCAATTACCCCCAAGTCTGCCCGGACCGCCGATTTGGATGGGTAAACCAGCAGTGGCACAAACTCCCTGGTGTGGTCAGTTCCGGGTGTCGTCGGATCGTTGCCGTGGTCGCCGGTGACCAGCAGCACATCGCCCTCGCCCAGATTGTTTAGGATACTAGGCAAGGCGCGGTCGATCTCCTCCAGGCAGCGTGAGTAGCCGACAGGATCGTTGCGGTGTCCATACAGTTGGTCGGTGTCGATGAGATTCACAAACTGGAAGCTGTCTCTCCCAACATCGGGTGAGCTCCACCATTCGATAATCGCCCCCAATCCGTCGCTGTTGCCTTCCGTCTTACGGTGATCATCGAAGCCTCGGCCCGCAAACAGATCGATTACCTTTCCAATCGACTGTGTCATCACCCCGTTCGACTGAAGCCGCGTGAGCAGATTTGGCTCAGGCGGTAGGAGCGAATAGTCGTGGCGATGATCGGATAATCGGTAAAAAGGCGGCCCCTCCCCTGCAAATGGCCTGGCAATGACGCGTCCAACGGCGTAATCGCCCTCTACGAAATGCTCCCTGATGCGTTCACACCACCTGTAGAGCTTTTCAAGTGGCGTCACGTCGACGTGGGCGGCTATCTGGAGCACGCTGTCGGCCGATGTGTAGAGTATTGGATTCCCCGTAGCGATGTGTTCGAGGCCAAATTCCCTGATGACCTCCGACCCGGAATAGGGTTTGTTGCAAAGCATCTCTGAGCAGCCCGTAATATTTTTGAGCTCCTCAATGACCACCTTTGGAAATCCGTCCGGAAAGATTGGAAATGCCTTTTCGAGGACGATTCCGGCCATTTCCCAATGGCCGGTTGTCGAGTCTTTGCCGGCCGACCTCTCACGCATCTTGCCAAAGGCGGCGGTGGGAGAACCTGACGGCTCAAGGTGTTGCAACGGGATGATGTTCCCTAGCCCCAACGTCTGAAAGTTGGGCAATTCGGGCTTGAATCCGTCAACCACGTGACCCAATGTGTTGGCCATGGCGTCGCCGTACTCGTGGGAATCTTCCTGGGCACCGCATCCGAGTCCGTCGATGACCAAAAGCATCAATCTGGCCATGCTATTCCCCTTGTTGATCAATGATTTGGAGTCCGATTTCGGATTTGCGGACCAGTTGAGACAATGCCTTTCGTGCGCGCTCGTGAACCGCATAGGCATCGTCGAAGCCCGGCCGCAATTTTACGGCGGTAAGATGAAGGGCCGGTATGATGTCGAGCGCTCCCGTGCGAACCGACTTTGCAATTCGCCTGTTCAGGCCTGCCCCCCATTTTTGGATGTCGTCGTCCTGGTAGCCAAAAACGATGAATCCGTGGATATGGTCGGCATGGTACATGGCCAAGCTGTTGACACCGTTGTCGTTATGGCCAATTTGACTTAAGATGCTGCGGTGGAACTCCTTAAGCTCTTCGGGTGCCAGTCGGGTCCGAATGGCGGAGTAGTCGGCAGGGGTTGCATATCCTACCCAGGTATGGGTGTCGCTTCCGGCATCCGATTCGCGCAGCCTGTCGAGTTCCATTTCGATGACGGCGTCGGCAAGTTCGGGCCTGATGGCACCGTTGGAAGCATGAAAAGGCTCTCCTTTTGTGCTTCTGATCACGATGTCGAGCTTCAACCCAGCCGTTCTTACAAGATTCGCAAGTTGGTGACGATTCGCATCGTTGAACGATAGCGCATCGGAATGACTGACGAGCAGCACCGCCAAGGTACCTGCGCCTGTTCGGAGCGGAAGCGCAATTGAGGCCCCGCCTGCCGTTTCCTCCCTGGAGTTGACCTTACATGGGCTGCCGTTGATGTGCATGGAGAATATGGCAGCTTCGGACTTCAACGCCTCGCTGACCATAGACGGTGTTCCGACTGCAGAAGCCGGAAGCGACCGATGGTTGCCGAAACGGCCCATCACCTTCCATTCAGAGTAGCCCTTCAACACGAGCGATACTTCAGAATCGGGGATGAGTTCGGCCGCCAGCCGCGACATGTCCCAAACGATGCTGATTGCGTCCCTTCGCCGCATGAGATCGTCTAAGGTACGGTCATAATCAAGCCATCCCTTTTGGGATTCAAGCAAATTGCTCAGTTCCAGATAGGTATGCAACAGGTTGTCGAGCGAAGCTGCGTAGGCCGACAAGGCTTCGGTTGCCGCTGGCGCCCACTCCGATGATTCAGACTCGATGACCGTGATCGCCACCGTCTCGCCGCTGGACCTGAATGGCTGCAGATACACGTATCCCGACGGGACGAAGGTCCTGTCGTAGTAATGGGAAAGATCGTCGGGTTCGATATCCTTGCCAATCTTTAGCCATATGGCATCGTGCAAGTCACGATATCGGTCTAGGAACGACGACCCGAAAGGAACACGATCCTTGAATACGACGTCGGGCCGGTTGCTGGCATGTGTCTCTGGCACGTAGATTTCACGTTGCTTGTTCACCCAGTGGAGGGAAACGGTGCGAGCGCCAGTGGCGTGGCGCAGGAGTCGGGTAATGTCACTCAGAAGATTCCGGAACTGCTGGAGGATGGCCTCCTCCCTTTCATTGCCGAATAGTTCGGTCTGACTGATTCGGTTTCCGCTCATGAGCGGCCTCCCGGCATGATTTTGTCGGCCAAGAGTTCGGCCTCTGCCAGCATCGCCTCGATCGCGGCGACTCCCCGATTCCAGAAGCGCTCGTCCTTGATGTCGAGCCCGGTGGGTTTCAGGATGTTTTCCGGCCAGTCGGATCCGCCTTTGGTGAGCATGTCGACGTAGATGCCTGAAAATCCGTCGGGCGATGACATGTAAACCTCGTAGAGCGACAGAACCAACAGCTCGCCGAACGCGTAGGCGTACACATAGCCTGGAGTGTGCACAAAATGGGGGATGTAGCTCCACCAGTGATCATAACCGGGCGTGAGTATGACGGAGTCGCCATACAGCCTAGTCTGCGTTTCGCGCCAAAGTTCGCACAGGCGCCCAGTGGTGAGTTCACCTTCGGTACGACGCGCGTTGTGTGCCGCATCCTCAAATCGGTTCATGGCAATCTGGCGGTAGACAGTTGCCATCGTGTCGTCGATTTTGCCGATGAGCATCCCGAGCCTTTCCTTCGGGTCATCGATGCGATTGTACAGCTTTTTGAAGACGAGCATTTCTCCGAAAACAGAGGCTGTCTCGGCGGTCGTGAGCGGGGTGTCAGCCTGCAAGATCCCCTGGACTCGGCTCAGATACTGATGCACCCCGTGGCCTAGTTCGTGGGCCAGCGTCTGCACATCGCGGATGCGGCCATCATAATTCATGAGGATGTACGGATGCACCGACGGCACCGTCGATGCGGAAAAAGCTCCGCTGCGCTTACCGGGCTTAATTGCCGCATCAATCCAGTTTTTGTCGAAGAACATCTTGACGATATCGCCCAGACGTGGATCAAACCCGTTGTATGATTCGGTGACAATGTCTCTTGCTTCACCCCATGTTATGACAACATCAGACCTGAACACGGGCGCATAGCGGTCGTAGTCGGCCATTTCGCCCTCGAGTCCCAACAGTTTAGCCTTGAGCCGGTAGTACCGTTGGGCAATGTCGTAACGACTTTCGACAGTGTGAATCAACGCATTCACGGAGCTGTCGCTGATTTCGTTCGACAGATTTCTGGAGGCGAGCCAATGTGGGTATTTGCGAAGTTCGTCGCTGAGCTTTTTGTCGACTAAAAGCGTGTTGAAGATATACGTGAGTGGCCTCGACAGCTTTTTCAAGCCCTCGGTAAGGCTCTCAGCCGCCCTCCGCCTCAGTTCGCGGTCGGGATTGTGGAGCTTGCTGAGCACTTCCTGCTCCGAGAGTGCCTCTCCGTCGAGATCGAATGTAGCGGCACTCAGGGTTTCGTCGAAAAGCCGCACCCACGCGTTTCTGCCGGTCACCGATTTGACCGATATCACTTGCTCCTGATTTTCCTCGAGTGTGTGTTCTTTGAAGAGGCGGGACACCTCAAGGTAATGCCTCCATTTGGCAAGCTCGGGAGATTCGATGAACCTTTGGGCGACATCTTCGTCAAGTGCGAGCCATTCAACACCAAAGAAAATCAGGTTTTGATTCACCTTTGAGCCAAACTCCGTCATCTCTTGCAGCAATTTGCCATTCTCCGGCTTGAGGGTGTCGGTCGACCATGTCAGATAGGCGTACGAGCCGAGTCGTCCGGCCAAGTCCTGAAGCTTTTCATACCGAATTAGCACGGTTGCCATTTCGGACGGACTTAGCGTTGCGATTTTACCCCGAAAGTCGGAAGAGAAAGACGCGGCTTCGCTTTCTAGCCTTTTCTTGTCCGATTCGTACTCATCCGAACTTGTGCCCGCATATATGTCGGAAAGATCCCAATGTACATTTTCTGCGCCTGTCGTCTTTATTGATTCGCCCATGTCTCGATGTTTGTTGATGATTATCGGGAATATACGTAATGGTATCAGGAATGCGCGCAATACCTGCTGTTTCCAACGAATCAGAGGCTGTTTGGATTACTCTTTATGTTTGAAATATGGGTATATTTAAGACTTTGATCTTACCCCAGAAGCACGCCCTCGAACAAGGGGACCTTCGAACAAGAGTCACTTTAATAATCCACTGACTTGAACTTCCTCGAATCTGTATTTGGACCGAATTCGGCTCTGGTAGAAGAGCTGTACAATCAATATAAGAAGGACCCTTCGTCCGTTCCGGCACACTGGTCGAGCTACTTTGCCGAGCTTGATCAAGAGGTCGGCCAAGCAGCCGTTGCTGAGGTCAAGGAAGTGCCGAAGACGAACGGACACACGGCCGAGGTGGCTGCGGCGAAGCCACCGGTGGCCCAGAAGGCTGAAGTGGCCAAAACCGAGCCTAAACCGGAGGCCAAAAAGGACGAGAAGGCTTTGCCTGAAGGATCACAGACAGAGAAGATTAAAGGTGTTGCGGCCAAGATTGTCGACAACATGGAGTCAAGCCTCGATGTGCCGACGGCGACATCGCTCAGGGTGATTCCAGTGAAGATGATGTTCGAAGACCGACTCATCATTAACGAATACCAGGAGAAGAAGGGTCGTACCAAGACCACCTTTACCCACTTCATCTCGTGGGCTGTAGTGCGCGCGCTTAAGGAATTCCCCACGCTTAACTCCTATTATGACGTCGTCGAGGGTACACCTACCCGCGTCAATCCAGGCCAGGTGAATCTTGGTATTGCCATCGACCTTCCCGGCAAGGATGGCAAACGCAATTTAGTCGTGCCAAACATCAAGGGCGTCGATGCGATGACCTTCAATCAGTTCGTCGAGGCTTACAGCGATTTGGTTCAAAAGGCACGGGAGGGGCGTCTGGACGTCTCCGATTTCGAGGGTACCACCATCAGCATCACAAACCCTGGAACCTTGGGCACGGTCTCGTCGGCACCCCGATTGATGAAGGGTCAAGGCGCAATCATTGCAACCGGGTCCATCAATTATCCAGCCGAGTTCCAGGCAATGTCACCCGAAGTGCTGAACCATTTGGGGATCAGCAAGGTGATGACGGTGACGTGCACCTACGACCACCGGATCATCCAGGGTGCCGAGTCCGGGGCTTTTCTTGCATTGATACACAGCCTCCTGAACGGTGAGCGTGATTTTTACGACACCATTTTCACCGATTTGGCGATACCCTACGAGCCAATTCAGTACGGTACGGACATCAATGCCGGACTCGTGGGTGACTCGCTGTCGATCGAGGCCACCAAGAAGGCCGTTTCGGTGATGCAGCTCATCCAGATGTACCGCATCAATGGACACATGTTGGCGAACCTCAATCCGTTGAGCTCTGGACCCGGAAACAGCCCGGAGCTGGAGTTATCGTATTTCGGGCTGAGTGTGTGGGACTTGGACCGCGAGTTTTACTGTGCCGGATTGGGCGGCAAGGAAAAGGCTCCTCTGCGCGACATCTTGCACATGTTGCGGACAACATACTGTGGATACATTGGTGCCGAATTCATGCATGTCCAGAATCTCGAGGAGCGTTTCTGGCTTCGCGACCGCATGGAGGCCACCAACAACAAACCCGAGCTCACCCGTGAGGAGAAGCATCAGATTCTGCACAAGCTTAACCAGGCGGAGGCATTTGAGTCGTTCCTTCACAAGAAATATGTGGGCCACAAGAGATTCTCGTTGGAGGGCGCCGAAACCGTGATCCCGATGATCGACTTCATGCTCGAACATGGCGGAAAAACGGGCGTGGAGGAGGTCTACTTAGGGATGGCCCACCGTGGGAGGCTGAATGTGCTTGTGAACACGATGGGCAAATCATATCAGCGCATTTTCAGCGAGTTTGAGGGTTATTTGGATCCAACCACGCGACAAGGATCAGGAGATGTGAAGTATCACTTGGGTACTACCGGTGAGCACACCACGCGTGACGGCAAAACGTTGAGGCTCACCCTTCTTCCAAACCCAAGTCACTTGGAAGCAGTGAATCCGGTGGTGGAGGGTGCCACGCGCGCCCGTCAGGATGAGCTTGGTGAGGGATCGGAAACGAAGATCGTGCCTCTACTGCTACACGGTGATGCGGCCTTTGCCGGCCAGGGTGTCGTTGCTGAGACTTTGAACATGTCGCAGCTGCGTGGTTACCGTACGGGCGGAACCGTCCATTTGATCATCAACAACCAGATTGGCTTCACCACCCTGCCCCGTGACGCGCGTTCGACGCTGTATGCATCCGACTTGGCCAAGATGATCATGGCGCCGATCTTCCACATCAATGGCGACCAACCCGAAAGTGCCGTTCACGCAATGCGCCTTGCGCTTGAGTACCGTCAGAAGTTTAACAAAGATGTGGTGCTCGACCTCATATGCTACCGCAAATACGGACACAACGAGGGGGATGAGCCCGCGTTCACGCAGCCGGGCATGTATAAGGAAATCAACGATCATCGTAATGTTCGCGACCTTTATGTCTCGGAGCTGCTTCGCAAGGGTGAGTTGACCCGTGAGGAGGCAGACGAAATCTTCAACGAATTTGACCAACTCCTCGAAAGCGCCTTCGATCAGGCGCAGCAGGCAAAAAGCGCCGAGGTGAATGAGGAGAGGATTGTGCGGCTGTCGTCAAGGCAGTCGGATCGCACCAAGCAGGTGGATACGCGCTACGACCTCGAGCGAATCCGGACGATCGCTCTCAAGCTCAACACTGTGCCGGTCGATTTTGATGCCAATCCCAAGCTCTTGCGCATCCTTGCGAAACGAAACGAGATCGTCGAGAAGAACGAGAAGAAGATTGAGTGGGGATATGCAGAGGCCATTGCTTTCGGCTCTTTGCTTGACCAAGGGGTCAATGTTCGCCTCAGTGGTCAGGATGTTGAGCGCGGCACCTTCAGTCACCGCCACTCCGTTCTACATGGCACAGAGACCAATCAGCAGTTCGTGCCTTTAAATCACCTGTATGAGAAGCAGGCAAAGTACCAGGTGTATAACAGTCACCTGAGCGAGTTCGCCGTTTTAGGATTCGAGTTCGGATACAGCAGCGTTTCGATTGGCACGCTTGTCTTGTGGGAGGCGCAGTTCGGTGACTTCTCGAATGGCGCGCAAATCATCATCGACCAGTTCTTGGCCGCCAGCGAAGCAAAATGGGGTCAGACAAGTTCGGTCGTGATGCTCCTGCCCCATGGATTCGAAGGTCAGGGCCCGGAACACTCGTCGTCGAGAATGGAACGCTATCTCCAGCTGTGCGCCGAAGACAACATGCAGGTCGTCAATTGTACGACACCAGCCCAGTACTTCCACCTTCTGCGCAGACAGGCGTTCACCGTGAACCGCAAGCCACTAGTGGTGGTTTCACCCAAGAGTCTGTTGCGTCATCCCTTGGCAGTGTCGAGTGCCGAGGAGTTGGCTAACGGATCGTTCCATCTCATGATTGGAGATGAAAATGTGCAACCGATTGAGACTAAGCGCGTGGTCTTCTGCTCCGGCAAAGTTTATTACGATCTGTATAAGCATCGTGAGGAAAACGGCATCAACGACACAGCAATTATCCGTCTTGAGCAGATCTACCCGTTCCCGGATGCCGATGTGCGTGAGTTTGCGTCATTGTATCCGAATGCAACCGACTGGGTGTGGTGCCAAGAGGAGCCCCGCAACATGGGTGCCTGGTCATTCGTGAATCCGCTCTTCGAGGGCGAGTTGGGAATGAGGTTGCGGTATGCAGGACGCATGGCAAGCGCCTCTCCTGCCGCCGGATCCATGAAGATTCACAATTTCGAGCAGGATACGCTTGTAAGAGCGGCGTTTGGGCAGTAAGTGGTAGAGTAGTAGAGTAGTTAGAAGCTTACAGCTTAGGTCCCTACGGGATGACAAGTTGATATTTTGCAGCGGCAGATGCCTACGGCATAGACCACTAACTACCAACCAATCTACTACTCTGGACCCTTCGCCTACGCTCAGGGCGGCTTCGTCGCCCTGCTATCTAAGTCCGCGGGGTACGCCTTTGCAGATGCGGCTTACGGCGTCGTGGCTGTGCAGGCTCTCCATGTGCACGCAGCGCACCACGAAATCCTTCACCGATGGATCCGCGTCGAGCTGCTCGAACAAGAGACGCGCGGCGTCTTCGACGAATTTTTGGTAGGCGCCGTTGAGTTCAGCAAACGCCTGCTCGTCTTCTCTGAGGACAAGCACTTGCGTTTCGGTCATCAGTGCCTGACGGCAGCGCTCCACCAAATCTTCGATTGCATACTGTCCGTTATACTCTACGGTGACGTATGCGACGGAGCGCTGGCTGTGTGGTATAGCCACCACTTCGCGTGTTTCGCGGGCGTGTTCAGCCAGTTCAAACGAGCAGGGGCAGGCGCTGCTGTATTCAAACTCAAGGTGCATGAACTTCCGGATGTTGCCCTGCTCGTCCATCTGCCCTTCGAGTGAGGCTCGGTAGTACTGCCATCCCTCCAAGTCGGAGCGCAGGCTCTTGAGAAGCATCGGGTAGTTGAAAGAGAGCTGGATGAAGCTCGTCTTCGCCTCAAGGTCCGTGCGGTACATCTTAAGGACGTAGTCGAGCACGTCTCCGTGAAACACTTCGTCTTTGAACTTATAAAATGAGCGCATGATACGGCTCATGTTGATGCCCTTCTTTCGGGCGTCCAAACCCACATAGCCGTCTACAGACGTTTCGAGGGTCATCACCTCACCAGACTGCGTAGGGTACTTGAGAGGAAGCTTGAAGTTGGATATTCCCACCTGTTGGATAGGAACATTAGCACCCTCAATCAAAGAAGCAGGACCGTTTTGGAGGTCGGGCAGACTTTGCTTGTATTCAGGGGTGACTGTAAAGGTGGGGTCGTAGTAACGCTTAAGTCCGGTGGTAATCATACGGAAATTTGGGTCGTTTTGTGTTGTATCCTAGTGTTGTATCAGAACTAACCCGATCAGGTCTCATGTAATACGGTATTCGGCAATGTTTCGTTCCGTCTCAAAGAGTTTGACGGAGATTAATTTCCCGCCTGTTGCACAGGCTTCCTCGACGGGGCCTTTCAGCCGCTCGAAAAATGCCTTCACCAAGTTCTCGCTCGTGGGTATGACACCTTGCAGAAATGGCACATCAGTGTTCAGATTGCGATGGTCACAAGGTTCGATAACGCAGATCTCGATAATATCTTGCAGGGCACCTAAATCAATGAGATACCCTGTTAAAGGATCAGGTTCGCCCGCCACGGTCACTTCGATGACATAGTTATGGCCATGCCAATTCGGATAGTTGCATTTGCCGTAGGTGTTTCGGTTCCATTCGTCCGACATGGCCGGATTGTGGAGCCGGTGGGCTGCGTTGAAGTGAGATTTGCGGGTTACGTGGATCAACGGTCATACTTTTTGTGAATACGGAACTGCAAGAACATCCTCCAAGAATAAACTGTTCCGTAGAAAAAAAACGTTGGCCTGGCAAGTTAGCAGAAAGTACCGATAAATAAAAAAAGCCCCCGACTGTGTCACCGCCGGGGGCTTGGTAAGGATTTGATAGTGTGCCTTACTTGATCAGTGTCATCTTTTGCGTGAGGCGGACCGAGCCGGCCTTCAATTCGTACATGTAAATGCCTGATGCCAAGTTGGAGGCATTAAACTGCACCAACTGTGTTCCAGCTTGCATTTTTCCGTTTACCAAGGTTGCCACGCGGCGACCAAGCAAATCATATACCGTGAGTTGTACATCAGATGCAACCGGGAGATTGAAGCTGATGACCGTCGACGGGTTGAACGGGTTCGGGTAGTTTTGCTCGAGCGTGAAACTGACTGGCATCGTGACATCGTCGTTCTCGTCACTCGTAATAAATCCAGTGTTCAGGTATCCGTCGCTGTCGAGCTTCGTCCAGCCGGACATCCAATTCCTTGAACCGAAAGCACCCACATACGTGGTGGTTTCGAACCAGCTATCGCCCATTGCAGCTGCCCCACTCCAGGCTGGGCTTCCAAGGCCCGGTCTTGGATCGAGGTTACCGTTGGTCGTCCTGCTTATTCCACGCAATTTCAAGTCTTCGAAGCGGTTCGCATTGGCCTGATTGGTCATCACGGTACGCACATATTCCTGAGGGAACATTGCTTCGGGTGTATTGCCATTTCCAAAGCCATAGAACAGGTTATTCTTCATCACGATGTCACCATTCTCAAGACGACGGCGGCTGTCGAACTCAGCTTCGCTTCCAACGTCTTCGACGGTGACGGCGAAGAAGGCACCATCTCCAAAGATGGAGTTATGGAACTTGCCGCCTGAGTTGTCGCGCAGAATAACCAGCTGCGAGCCGTCGCCGGCATTCGGACGGGCACTCGTTCCGGCACCCAGAACGGTGATGTTGGATAATACTGGAATGGCAAATGGTGTGCCTTTCTCGTCGCCAATGGCGCCATCGAGCTCCATGCCACGTCCGTATCCATCATCTTGTGTATAGGGATCCTGAATAGTGAACCAGAATTGTCCACGCCCGCGGAATCCCTCATCCCAGTCGAAGCCGTCGTCGGTGTTGAAGGCAGACACGAGGTAACGTCCGTCGACGGTTCCACCAAACCATTCGAAACCGTCGTCGTTGCTGGCAAATACTTCGACGTACTCGATGAGTGTACCACGTCCGACACCTCCAAGCGTGAGGCCTTGTATTTCGTTACCGGCAACGTCACCCACGTTGATACCGGAGTGACGGATGGAGATGTAGCGCATCACGCCTGAATCGTCGTCATCATTGGAACCACCGTATTCTGCCAGTGAGGCTGGATCTGCGATTTCGTTCACCCCTTCGATGAGGCGTACGCCACCCGGAGTCTGGTTGTTAGTTCCGGCAGCTCCAAGTATAACGACACCACCCCACAAACCACGGTCGTCTCTTGTGAGGTTTCCATTGAGCTCGTCAATCTCGGAGGTGAAGATAATCGGATTATCGGCAGTTCCCTCAGCGAATATCTGTGCGCCACGAGTAACCACGAGGCCAGTAGCATTGTTACCTTCGCCCAAGGCTCCTTTGACAACCGTTCCGGCTTCGATGAAGAGGCGCGATCCCGGTTTGATGAAAACCATGTCCTCGAGGATGTACGTGTTGTTGCTTGTCCAGAAGTAGTCGCCTTGTTGATCGAACAAGTTGTCTTGAACGCGTACGATATTTGCCTGGCTTTGGTCTTCAGCGAGATATCCAAGCTGGTCGAGGGCGGTCCATCCTTTCGCCCAGTTCCTGTTACCGAAGGCTCCGGTGTATGTTGTGCGATAGAACCAATCATCAGTCATCGTCTTGACCTGAGAGGACTCGAATGCAGGGCTGCCGGCTGCCGGACGCGGATCCAATTGGCCGTTAGGAGTGCGACTTATTCCGCGTAGATTGAAATTTGCCAATCTGTTTGCGTTGGCACTCGACGTAACGTTGCTGCGCACGAACTCTTGCGGGAACATGTTTTCGGCCGCGTTTCCGTTGCCGAATCCCCAGAAGATGTTGTTCTGGAAAACAATGTCGCCATTCTCAAGACGGCGGCGACTGTCGAATTCAGCTTCACTGCCTACGTCTTCGACAGTGAGCGCAAAGAAACCGCCGTCACCGAAGATCGAGTTGTAAAATTTACCGCCCGAGTTGTCGCGGAGAATGACCAGCTGCGAACCGTCGCCAGCATTAGGACGTGCTGCGATTCCTGCACCAAGTATCGTTATGTTGGAAAGCGTCGGAATGGTGAAAGGAGTCCCCTTTTCGTCACCGATGGCACCGTCGAGCTCCATGCCGCGGCCATAGCCTTCATCTTGCGTGTATGGATCTTGTATGGCGAACCAGAATTGGCCGCGACCACGGTAGCCTTCATCCCAGTCGAAGGCATCGTCGGTATTGAACGCGCCCACCAGGTAGCGGGCGTCGACCGTGCCACCGAACCACTCAAAGCCGTCGTCGTTGCT
>CAYZWQ010000024.1:0-22729 GCA_964481355.1 uncultured Chitinophagales bacterium | reverse complement strand
ACGATGTGGACACGAAATCAGAAAAGGGATTTTTTGACAAGAATAGCCCTGCAAAATACCCAGACTTTGGCTTCTATGCCAATCAGCGCCACTGAACCACCCGACATACACCCGAATTTACTTGAAAATGGGCTAATTGCTTGGTAGTTTACGGAACTGACGACACATCCCAAATAATTACCAGTATGAGTAAAATTAAAGTAGGAATTAACGGCTTTGGTCGCATCGGGCGACTCGTTACCCGTTATATATTGGCCAACTATGCCGACAAGATTGACATCGTAGGCGTAAATGACCTTACAGACGCAGCTACCCTCGCCCACTTGTTCAAATTTGATTCTTCGCAGGGCAAGTTTCATGGCGAGGTTTCGGTTGACGGAAACGACATCATCATCAACGGCGACCGCATTGGCATCAGTGCCGAAAAAGATCCTGCCAACCTGAACTGGGCGGCTCTCGGAGCCGAGGTCATCATCGAATCGACAGGCTTCTTCACCAAGAAGGAGGCCGCCGAGAAGCATCTTGCGGCAGGTGCCAAAAAGGTGATCATATCGGCGCCGGCCACCGGCGACGTGAAAACGGTTGTACTTGGCGTGAACGATGACATAATCGACAAGGAGACCGCCATCTATTCGAACGCCAGCTGCACCACCAACTGCCTGGCACCGATGGTCAAGGTCCTCGACGACAATTTCGGCGTCGTGAAAGGCTTCATGACCACCATCCACGCCTACACGGGCGACCAGCGCCTGCTCGATGCCCCACACAAGGACTTGCGCCGCGCACGTTCGGCAGCACTGAACGTAGTGCCCACATCGACCGGCGCTGCCAAGGCAGTGGGTTTGGTATTGCCGCACTTGAAAGGCAAACTTGACGGCGGCGCGGTGAGGGTGCCTGTCCCAACCGGCTCGTTGACCGATTTTGTTGCCGAAGTGAGCAAGGATACGACTGTTGAAGAAGTGCTTGCCGCATTTAAGGCAGCAGCCGAAGGTCCAATGAAGGGCATCTTGCAGTATTCGGCGATGCCGCTGGTTTCGACCGACATCGTGGGAGATCCGCATTCATGCATCTTTGACTCCGAATTGACGAAAGTAAGCGGCAAAATGGTGAAAGTGATCGGCTGGTACGACAATGAGGCCGGTTACAGCGCCCGTACTGCAGAGCTGATCTTGCGTATCGTCTGATTACCATATTTGATCAGTTGACCTTACAAAAAGGCCGGGTCAGGATCTATCCTGCCCGGCCTTTTTCAGTTCTCGCTGTTACAGAGGCCCGTTACGACCAACTGTTCCGGTGTGCTCAATAGTTGTAATAAAGCGGCGAGTCAGGGCCAACTGGAACCCCAGTGAGCACCCAGATCACAATTACGACGATGCTCAACACCAGAAACATGATGGAGTAGGGCAGCATCAATGATATCAGCGTGCCGATGCCGAGGTCCTTTTGGTATTTCTGGGCGTAGATGATGACCAGCGGGAAGTAGGCCATCAAGGGTGTGATGATGTTGGTGAATGAATCTCCCAGACGGTACGTGGCCTGAGTTATTTCGGGAGATAAGCCCATCAGCATCAGCATTGGCACAAAAATCGGAGCCATGAGCGCCCACTTGGCCGATGCGCTGCCAATAAACAAGTTGATGAAACCCGTAAAGATCAGAAACGATATCAGCAGCGGGATGCCGCTGAATCCGATCGCGCTCAGAAACTCTGCTCCATTGATGGCCGTAATCACACCGAGGTTCGACCAGTTGAAGAACGCGACAAAATGGGCTGCCACGAATGCGAGCACGATATAGTTACCCAGACTGCTCATACTGTCCGACATCATCTCGGCGACCGTCTTGTCGCTCTTTATCTTGCCCACCACAATTCCATATACAATTCCCGGGATGAGGAACACAAACATCATCAGGGCCACAATCGAATTCAAAAACGGAGTGATGGTCAGCAGCGCACTCTGATCGCGGAGCACTCCATTCTCAGGCACCACCAGCAATGCGATCAGAACGCTCACAACCAAAATGGATATCCCTGCCCAACGCAAACCTTTCCGCTCGACGGGCTCGATCGGCCTCGAGATGCTGTCGTCGACCACATCGCCATGATATTTACCCAGACGAGGTTCCACAATCTTCTCCGAGACATACCATCCGACCAATGTGTACAAAGGCACCATCACGATCATGAGGTAATAGTTGGCAGCCGCATTGACGGTGTAGGCTTCGTCCAACAGCTGCGCCGCAGGTTCCGTGAAGCTGGCAAGTAAGGGATCGAGCGACGTCACGATCAGGTTGGCGCTGAACCCGCCAGACACACCGGCAAAGGTGGCTGCCAATCCGGCCAGAGGATGCCTGCCGGCACTCATGAAGATAACGGCACCCAGGGGGATCAACACGACGTAACCGGCGTCAACGGCCATGCTCGACATGATGCCGGCAAAGACAAGCGCCGCGGTCAGTAGACTGTGGGGCACCTTCAAAACAAAGGTTTTCAGGGCAGCACCGATCATTCCGGTCTTGTCGGCCACCCCGATTCCCAGCATCACGACCAGCACCATTCCCAATGGGGCAAATCCCGTGAAAGTTGCAGGCATTTGGGTGAAGATGCGGATCACGTTCTCTTTTGAGAACAAGTTGATGGCTTCGATGGTCGCTTTCGTGCCCGGGTGAACTGCATTCACTCCAAGCAGTGCAGCGATCCAAGACCCGAACAGGACCATCAAGATTAGAATGAAAAACAGGGTGACTGGATCGGGCAACTTGTTGCCGACATACTCGACAAAATCCAAAAACCGTGTCAGTAACGATCGTTTCGGCTTAGACATATGGTAAGGACTGAGGATTGGGGATTAAGAACTGAAGTAAGAAATTAGGTGTAGGGTAGGGTTGAGGAGAGGATAAGGAAGATATTTGAAATATTTTGGAGGTATTCAAAATGTCCAATGTCCAATGCCTCAGTACTCATGTTTCCACAGCAGGTCCACCCCGCTGTGTCGGTCGTTGCCCTGCGTAAGCATCAACATCAGGTTTCGCCGTATGTAATATTCGAGGACGACACGTGTCACGGCATCGCTTCCCCCCAGTTCGTTCAGCACCGAGACGAATAGCTTGTCGGTTATGTATTTGCCCGCTTTCACGCTCGTGGTAACCATCTCGCCCTGACGATTGGAGTCGATCTGCAGCAAGTCGATGCCCAACGACTCCGTTGCCAAACTTTCAACCCTGTCGACCAGCACTCCGATCGCGGCATCCCTTGCCAAGGCTCCCCCTCCGCCGCCACTGAACGACTGCTGCCAGCTGAAGAGCGCACCAAACGGCTTTCCGAACAGCGTATAGCTGATGATGTTCTCAAGTTCCATTTCAGGGCTGCTGCCGAAATTAAATTTGGGTTCATCGATGGTGCCGCCTATCAGATAGCGAATCTCGATGTCTTCGGGAACCTTCAACTTGTACAACGAAATGATATCAAGGGCGGGATTGGTGGGATCCCCGCTGAAGGTGAGCTGTCCACGCTCAAGCTGAAATCGTTTCCCATACTGCATCGCATAGCCCTGTCGTGTTCCCAAATTACCGAATGCCATGAGGTCGCCCCCCCGGTCTTTGAGCAGATCCATATCACCCTGCAGCTCAATGGCTAATTCCGGCGAGGAGCGGTTTCGCACCCAAACATTAGGATCAACCTGAACCCTCACCCTGACACTGAGGCTGTCGTACAGGGATGGTGCCTCGATCAGTTCCTCTCCATCCAGTTGAACAGCCTCCACAGTGCGCTCGCCAAAATTGTCTAGAAAAAGGTTGGCGCTGTTTACGATCAGCGAACCTGTGAGGTCCGGTTGCTGAACACTGCCTCGCAATTTGCCGTCGAAACTGACAACCATGCGAGCGTCTCGGGTGTCGGAAACATTAAATTGCCGGGCCCGCAGATCAACGGCCACCTCACTGGGTCCAAAACCATCCAATTGGATGTAACCACCGGCCAAAATGTCGCCGCCCCCACTTCGTACTGCCAGTGATTCAATCTCGACACGATCTCTGTTGAACTTGAAGTCTGCGCCGATGTTTCGCAAGGTCACGTTACCTGGAACAAGATGTATGCCCGCATGTTGCACCCTTAAATTACCCTCAAAATTGGGCTGGCCGATGGTTCCGAGCAGCTCGATGCTGCCATCGATGGTTCCGACGAGTTGGTCGGCATATTCTGCCGGCATAAACTGGCTCAACAGCGCGAGATTGAATCCCTGAGCATCCAAGTGGCCATCAACGGGATCGGTCGATTCTGGAATGAGTTTGGAGAAATTGCGCAAGTCCAAATTGAAGGGCAAATTGAACGACGAGTTAAACACCTGATGGCCCAATGCGTCCACAGTGGCACTACACGACAGTTGCTCCAGTCCCTGGTTATACTCCCAACCCATGATAAGGCGATCTACCGGTATTCCGCCAATGGTGCCGTCAAGAAATGTGATCCCACCAACTAACCGAGGACTTCGTGCTTCTCCTCTCAGTTTGGTCGATGCGCTCAGTGTGCCGGTAACTTGCGGCAATCCAAGCCCTGCCATCACGGTGCCGTAGTCTGCCAAATTGATCGAATCAACGGTGATGTCGGCAAATGCAGATTGCTCGAAAAATTGTTCTTCGAACGTGTTGGGGTCGCCAAATTGGAATGGGAGATTCACGAAGGCGCTCACCACCGTGTCCCCATTTTGGTGTGCCCTAATATTACCCACCAACTGTTGATCCTGAATATTGGCCACAATGGCAACCGTATCCATCTTGAGCTCACGCCATGTAAGCTCTTTGAGATCGATGGCCGATTGCATGGACAAGCGTTCGTCGGCTACCGAAATGGAAGCCTTGCCCGTCATAAATCCTGCAATGATTGGCTCATCCATCAATCCTGCTTGCAGTGCCTCAAGGTTCACGTTTGCAGCATCGAGCCACAATGAGGTGCTGTCGACTGAATGATGTCGGACTTGAAGAAGTAGCTGGGCATCAGGTTCCGCTCGAAGCACCAGCGTGTCTGTCTGAAGCACTCCGTTGGCGATCATTGCGTTGAAGCGACGGTCCTGTCGATACGTTCTGGCCGGCCCACGCACATCGAACAGCGAGGTCGAGATCTGCAACGTATCCGATATATAGCTGTAGTTGCCAGATACGCTGATTCCAGACTCCGTTTGAGCGTTCAATTCAAACCCGTATTGGCCTCGATAATCCCTTCCCGTAATCGTCCCGCGGCTTGTGAAGCGTACGTCCTCAAGTTCCGACCCGTTGAACACGGGGGTGAATAGGTCGAGCTCCGCTTGATATGAGGGCGATGTCTGAACGCTCATCACATATTGCCCAACCACCCTTCGCACCATGATGCTGTCGTACGCGACATCGTCGAGAGCAATGATGGCAACGAGTTCGGGTGCGGCAGCTCCCTCCTCAACCCTGCCGCGTATTTCGCCTTTTGCCTGTAGGATTTCGACTCCGGCAAATGATGCCAACGGCTGCAAATTCTTCAAATCAAGATGGAACACCATGTTGTTGGACGCACGAAACACATCATCCAGATCAATATCACCGCTGAACCGTCCATCTGCTATTTCGGACGTGAGCATGGCATGTTCGATGAACATGCGTTTGCCTACGAGGGCAATATTGGCATCAATCCGATCGATCTTCGTCTGATTCACCCAACTGCTGTCGGCTGCCAACGCGAGATTCATCGTGCGCTTCGATGGTTCGATACCAATGCCAGACACGACCAAATCCGCGTTCAAATCGGTCGAAAGCGCCTCAAATCCTTGCAGCTTGGATGCATCAAACTGTTTTGCGCTGACCTCGAACTCATACACGGGCAAATCAATGTCAAGTGTTGATCTTCCAGTAACCGAAATCGTGCCTTCGCCCAACGTGGCAACCAGCGAGCGGATGTATAACTGGTCACTGACGCTGCCTTGAAGCTCAACCTTGTCCATTTTTTGGCCGCCTACATCGATGCCGCTCAGCACACCCCGGAAGCTGCTGATCAACTCGCCAAGCATGAAACCCGTTCCGTTGGCCTCGATCTGGCTGCTGAATGAGATGGGAACGGTTTGTGAGGGGTCAAGTTGACGCAAATTTGGAATGTCGCCCGCCAATGTCGCACTCCAGTCGGGGCGATCTGAATAAACGTCCGAAATCGACATGGTGCCATTCATCCGATTGTTGCCGGTGCGAATGCTCAAATTTGCCGTGGTCCTTCCGCCCCGATGTGCCATATTTGACTCAAATTCACCGATTCTGTACGATTGGTACTCGATATTCGATAACCGGACTTTTGAATCGCCGGCAAAGTCCCACGGATCCGCAAAAGGCATCCAACCCGCAAAAATTGCATCGCCGTCGCCGACTGCCACGTCTGCGATGTCCTGGATGTCGACATAGTCCCCAATCCGAAAACCCTGGGATTGGATCTGCATGGATGACAGTCCATAACCGGAATCTCTTTCGTCGACTACGCCGCCAATCGACACGATGTCTTTGCTTGCGTCTCGAATCTGAACATTGATATCCAGTAGTTTCGACGACCCCCTCAGGGAGATATCGACATCAAGATTTTGCATCAGTTGAGGATCGACAAACGCATTGAAATCATCCGATGCCAACGGCTCTATCTCTATACGTGCATTCAGGCTGTCGCCAATCGGTTGATAGTTCCCGGCAATCTCGGCCATCGATTCCCCATACCTCAGAAGCAGCTTCTCGAGACTTACGGCATTGTCATCGGCGGTCGCCGAAAGCTGCAAACTCAACCGGTTGTCCATTTTGGGGTGACTGGCCGTAAGCTCCAATGATCTCAAATGCGCATGCCACGACGATTCCAACATCCGATAACTGCCTGTTGCCGATATATGCGTAAAAGCCAAGCTTTGAACGGAATCCGATTTCATGTTGAGGTAGGAAACATCCCCATTGTTCAGATATATGTCGCGAACATCCATGACCCACTGTGAGCCCTCCTCATCTGGATCCTCGGACGATGGAATGATCGTCTCATAGTTGAACGTGCCCTCGCGATCTTGCTCTATGTGGACAGTCAATCCATCGATCACTAATCTGTCGATGACGATGGACTTGCGAAGCAATGGCCAGATGCTGTAATCGACACGCACCGTGCCTGCCTTGAGCAAGGTATCGACGGCGATCAGGTTGACATTCTCGAATCGGATTCCCTTATACAGATCACCTCGTACGCTGCCAATCTCGACTCGTGCACCTGTCAGGTCGGCAACCGACTGCTCGATGGACTCAGCCACCCAATTGTGCGCCAGGTCAGATTTCAATGAAAGCCGCAGCCCAATCACCATCGCCACAAGAATGGCAGCCGCTATCCCAAAACGGACGATTATTGGGCGATATGATGCAACCTTGCCGGTCAAAATGACTGCCCCAGGCTAAAATGAAACCCCCAACGGTCGAGCGGTTTCCCATAATTCACACCGTCGAGGATGTTGATGTCGTCGTTGTTGGGATTTACCTTCCATGCCACATCGAAGCGCACAGGCCCAACAGGAGTTACGTAGTAGATTCCGCCTCCCAAGCCAACCTGCAAGGCTCGGTCGTCGCTGTTCGGAAATCCGGGCCATTTTTCCCAGACCTGGCCCGAATCAACGAAGGTGCTGATGCCAAACTGAGGGAGAATCCAGTCAAGGCCGATTCGAGCTTCCCCACTGAATTGCATCAAGTAGCGTCCACCCGTCGGAACAAATCGGTCAAATTCCCCTTCCTCGTCGAAAAGCGGGCGTTTGGGACCAAGCTGATTTTCGTACCAGCCCCTGACGGATCCATAGCCTCCAGAATAGAATTGAATGTTCGGCGGCAGGCTGTCTGCCATTGCACCGAAGATGAACCCGCCCACGCCACGAAGCGCCAATTGGAATCGAGGCGTCACATCGATGTATCTTCGTGCATCCAGGTATAATTTCTGGTAGGTATAGTCACCCGATCTAAAGAATCCCGACAACTCCAACGAAGGCCGGACTACCCATCCACGTTGCACAGTGAACAACTCGTCGGCGTAGAGCGCGCTCAATTCGAGCGCAGAAATGGTGTACTGTTCCACCTCGTCGGGGAGTGTGGCCCTTTCGTTAAACACGTCGACTTTGTTCCCTGAAAACGTGTATGCCAAGGTCGAAGTGAACTTGTACCCGTATTGATAAATGTAGGCGTTGCGAATTCCGCCCCGTTGCCATCGATAGGCCTGTTCGAGCCGCCGCTCGGCAAATGGAGAGATGATCAATGTGCTGTTCGTGTTTCCGACGTAGGGCAACGTGTAATCGATGTTGGCACGTTGGCTGATAAATGTGACACGACCGGTCACACCAAAGCTGTGCATCAGACCGAAGGGATTGCGGTGCGTCCACGAGACTTGCGTCCTCAACAGTTCCCTGTTGCCGACCCCTCCCATAATTTCAACCTTTCGCAGGGGATGTTCAAGCATGCGAATGCTGACCGTTACAGTCGAATCGACAGGTTGTTGTGGCAAGCCGACGGTTACAAAACGAACCAGATGGTGGGAATAGAGTTGTTGCTGGGCGTTGTCGAGACGACGCTGACTGAATGGGTCGCCCGGCTTCAAAACGGCTTCCTTGAGTAGGAGCGATGTAGACGCCGTGGTGTTTCCTTCTACCAGTATGGAATCAAAATGTGTTAAAGGGCCTGGACGATGAGTGACGGAAATAAAGGCTTCGAGCGATGCACTGTCTATGCGGGTCGATAACTCCGTCTGAGCAAAGGCATGCCCCTCGTTTCGGATGGCAGCATTGAGCGAGCCAATCAGATCGGCCTCCAAAACGGGCTCGTAACGACGTTTCTCTTTTAAGGGTTGGCGCTTGATCGCTCGTTTGTACTCGTTGCCATTGGTAATCTTTTCTTGTGTTTCAGCATCGGTTTGCCAATCGATACTGACATCAGCCGTCACCAAGGCAGCACCTTCATTGATGATAAAGACGACCCTGATTGTGTTCGTTTTCCTGCCCTGGTCGATCCTGTAGGTGATTTGCGGGTTCACGAAGCCACGACGCCGATAAAAGCGCTCGATACGGATTACGTCGCGTCGCAACTCATCTTGATCCAAATACCATCGGTCATTTTTTTTGATGCGTAGCCGCTGCAATGTGCTCGGTTGCTCGGTTGCAATAATTTCTCTGAGCACGAGATCAGAGTAGCTGTCGTTACCCTCAAAATCGATGTGGGAGATTTGCGACCGCTCATTTGTGATAGTCGGAACTACCTGTAGCCACACTGCAAACGACATCAGAAACGCAAAAAAGAGGCTAGAAAGGCCCATACTCAAATAGTACGCTACCAACAACACCCAAAAGAGCGAGTAAGTAGACTAAAAGGAAGGGCCAAATGACAAATCGCAGCCACCTGTCGAAGGGAACCCGGCACATGGCCAACATGGCAATCAGTCCACCCAAGGCTGGATTTATCAAGTTCATGACACCATCCCCTACTTGAAAAGCGAGAACGATGCTCTGCCTGGTCATCCCTAAAACTTCACCGACGGGCAACATTACGGGCAACGTGGCCAAGGCCTGACCACTTCCGGAGGGAATCAGGAAATTCATGAGTGATTGCGCTAGGGTCATACTAACGGCCGACACAGCCAAGGGCATATGTTTGAGCGAATCGGATAGGTAGAAGGCGATGGTGTCCGAAATTTGAGCCGTTTCCATTGCAATTCGAATCGAGGCTGCCAAACCAACCATGAATGCACCTGGTGCAACTTCGGATACCGAATTGAGGGTTATTTCACCAAACTCCTGCACCGTGTAGCGATTCAACAACCCGATAACAATAGCCATCATACAAAATACAGCCGATATCTGGTTGATGAACCAGTCTAGTTCGAAAACGCCGTAGAGTATGACAAGAATGCCGATACCGAATATTCCAATCACCATGGCATCGCGGGTCGCCATGTGGTATTGGTGGATAGGTTTCGACAGATGCAAGCCGTCAGACACCAGGCCAATTCCAAGCGAACGATGTGGTTGGTCGATGATGCCTTTCAAGTAACGCACATTGTACCATGCAAGCACGCTCAGGCCGGCCACGGTGAGCGTCGAGCGCAACATGGCACCCGAGAAGAGCGGCAAAGCAGCAAGTTTATGGCCGGTGCCAACCGTGTAGGGGTTCACAGGCGACAAGCCGAAGCCGATGGTGATTGCCGCGACAGAGATACCAGCAGCCAAAATCAGGTCGCCACCGATGGCCAAACTCAACAGTGCAGCAATCGGGATCATTGCGATGTTGTTTTCGTAGCCAACGAAGACGCCAAGTGAGCCAAATAGGAAGGTCATCACGATTACTATGAGATATCGTCGCTCAACACCAAGCCGTTTCACAAAGACGGCAACCGAATTCTCTATCGAACGTGAGTGATTCATGAATCCGAACATGATACCACTCGCCAGCACGATGAATATGATTTCGATGGCAGACCGGAACCCAAGTGGGATTGAAACAAACAGATCCATCAGACCTAGCGGTGCCGATTCAAGCTCTTGGAACGAACCTGGGATCACCCTCTCACGACCATCGACCAACTCACGACTGAAACTCCCCGCCGGCACCACATAACTCATGGCACCGGCCAGAAGCAGGATGGAAAAAAGCATCACGGTGGGGTGTGGTATGTACCATCGAAATTTGCTCTTGCTCATGTGGCTGCACCGGTAGGGTTCATTGAGGCTGACTTGAGAAGATTTTGGCCAACTACTGCCAATATAAAGAAGATTCCCGTGGTAAAGGCCATGGCACCAGCCAACGATGTGTCGATCCAACCCGCCATAAGAATCCCACCTGCCGCCGAAAGCACTCCAAACACGACTGATCCCACCAACATCCCTCCCACCGATCTGCTCACTAGCCTGGCTGCAGCCGGGGGTACGATCAAGAAAGCAACCACCAAGATAGCCCCCACGCTCTCAAATGCCGCCACCGTGGCAAGGGCAACACCCGTCATGTAGACGAAATGAACGCCCCGGGTGGGAATTCCAGTGACCTGGGCGTAGGATTTGTCGAAACTGCTCAGCTTCAGCTCTTTGTACATCAGTAAGATGATACCCAAATTGACGATAAGTGCCATACCTAGGAGCCATACTGCCCGTGGTCCAATGTCATAACCACCAATGTTAAAACGTTGCCAAGGGGCATACACCAACTCACCGTACAGCACGCAGTCTAAATCCAGGTCGATGTATCCTGCATAGGCCGATATCAAAATGACGCCGATGGCAAACATCGTGGTAAACACAATTCCCATGCTGGCATCCTCCCTCAGCCGGCCTCTTCGCCCAATTCGTTCCGTCATCCATACCAAAATGAGCGCAAAGAGAGCTGCAAAAGGCAGCATCACCCAAGTGTCCCTGCTGCCCGACAGTATAAATGCAACGGCAATGCCCGGCAAGACGGCGTGCGACATGGCGTCCCCCATGAGTGGCTGGCGATTGAGCTGAAGAAAACTTCCAGCCACGGCGCAGGTTACGGCCACCAGCAGCGCGATAATCACGATCCAAAGCAATGCGCTCATGCTTCGTCCTCCTTGCCGTAGGGTATCTTCGACTTGTGCGGATCTGCCTCGGGGTAACCCAGCTTGATCGCCAGTTGGGCCTCAATTTCGGGGGTGATGATGTGCTCCATGCTGTCGGCATCCTCGTGCACATGATCGTCTGCAATGGCCAAAAGCTCAGTGAGGTAGGTTTCCCACAGACGGTGTACACGCACGAGCCTTCGGGCTTCGTCCCTGCCGGGCTTGGCAAGCCTCCATTGACCCGTTGCATTCTCCGCCTGCTTCACCCAGCCCCTCTGAATCAGACGCTTCATGGTGGCCTCGAGTTTCGATGGAGCCGTGGGCCGCCATTCGGCAATTTGAGCCATTGTGAACCCAGGCTGCTCCAAGTTGTTTTCGCGCATCATCCACAGCGTCTTCACCAAGTGATCCTCATCGATTCGACGCGATTGCGCACGATGCGAGCGATACTTGCTCAACGCACCATACTTCGGGGCAATAATCATCGAAACGAACAGCAAAACGGACGCCGCCACAACCATCCACGGACCCGTAGGCATGCGAGGCGCCATGTAGCTGATAAGGCTGCCAATTACGGCTGCACTGGCCCCAAATGCACCCGAGATCATCAGCATCGTACTTAGACGATCAGTCCAATATCTGGCTGTGGCAGCCGGAATGATCAAAACAGCCGCCATCAAGATGACTCCGACTGCCTGCAGACCCGTAGTGAGCACCACCACCAAGAGCGCCGTTTCGATGTACCGAATAATCGGCCTGTCGTAACCCAAGCTTTTGGCATATTGCGGATCGAACGTTCGCACCCTGAGTTCCTTGTATGCGAAACGCACCGTCAGCAGCACGAAAATACACACGAAGCTCAGGAATATGACATCTGCGGGAAGCAGCGATGCGGCCTGGCCGAACAGAAACTTGTCGAGCCCACTCTGGTTGCCCGATTCCTGTGCCTGAACAATTCCAAGAAGCATCACCCCTATCCCAAAAAAGACCGACAAGATCACACCAACGGCTGTGTCGGCGGTCAATGTCGTTTTTCTAGTGATGAGGTCCATGCACCAAAGGCTCGCCCATCCGGCTACTACAGACCCCGAAAAGAGAATCCAAGGCTCTTTATCGCCAGTGATCATGTAAGCCAGGATAACCCCCGGCAAGATGGCGTGTGCGACCCCGTCGCCGATCAGGGCCTTGCGCTGTAGCAACGTGAAACAGCCTACAACACCTGCGGTAATGCCAATAAGCATCGTTCCGGCTGTGACCATCAGCAGGTTGGGATCGGTCAATATGTAAAGCCAACCATCAAACACGCCGGTCATGTCTGATCATACCCGACTCTTTGGTCAGCTCTGCCACCTTCGACAAGATGTTCAGCTGACCACCGAATGTACGGGATAGATTCTCGTTGTTAAAAACTTCCTCTGTCGGACCGGCTGCCACCTTTCGCATGTTGATCATCATCACCCAGTCGAAACGCTCTTGGACGGTCTGCAGATCATGATGCACCAATAGCACTGTCTTGCCTGTGCTACGGATTTCGTGCAAGAGGCTGATGATGCGCTCCTCTGTGGAGACGTCGACACCGGCAAACGGTTCATCCATCAGATATAAGTCGGCCTGCTGTGCCAGCGCCCGTGCCAGAAAGACCCTCTGCTGCTGGCCACCCGACAACTGGGAGATCTGCCGGTCGGTGTATGCCTCCATACCGACACGCTCGAGGGCATCCATCGCAATTTCACGGTCGACACGTCCTGGTCGCCGAAACAACGGCAGGCGCCCATATCGCCCCATAAGGGCCACGTCCATGACGGTTACAGGGAAGGTCCAATCCACCGATTCACGCTGCGGCACGTAGGCAATGCGGTCTCGGACCTTGTCGATCGGTTGGCCAAATATCCTCACTTCACCTGATGCCAGGGGCACAAGACCCATCACCGCCTTTAGCAATGTGGTCTTACCGGCACCGTTAGGACCAATAATGGCAACCAAATGACCCGCAGGAAGCTGACAATCGACGTCCCACAGCACTGGACGCTTGTCGTATGCCACCGTCAAATCGTGGATGTCGACCGGATGGTCGCTGGTTGTGTTCAATTTCATAGGGTACCGCCTAATGCCTTGACAATCGTGTTCATGTTATGACGTACCATCCCAATGTATGTTGCGCCGGGCTCGCCTTTGCCACCTAAGGAATCGCTGTATAGCAAGCCTCCCTCAACCACCATGTGGCCTCGCTGTCGGGCGCCCGCGATGACCGATTCAACCGATCTGGGCGGTATTCCAGATTCGATAAAAACAGCCGGTATCTTGTTGTCGACCACATATGACACCAACGACGACACATCGCGCACACCATATTCGCTCACCGTGCTAATACCCTGTAAGCCGCGGACTTCAATGCCATAGGCTCTCCCAAAGTAACCGAATGCATCATGCGCCGTAATGAGGATTCTTGAATCGTTTGGAATGGTTCCGACGGCCGTCTTCACTTGATGGTGCAAACTGTCGAGCTCCGCAGACAAAGATGCAGCCCTTTGGAGGTATGCCTCGGAATTCTCGGGGTCGAATTCGGCCAGCGTCTCTCCGATGCCCAATACAACTCGAGCCCAGAGCGACACGTCGAACCAAATGTGAGGATCCTTGACGTCGTCGCCATCGTCAGCCTTGAGCAGCGATTCATAGGGCAATACGTCTGCCACGGCCACGGCGCGTCCCGGCATTTGGTCGAGTATCTCCGAAAGCTTACCCTCAAGGTGCAAGCCGTTGTACAATATGAGGTCGGCCTCCTCCAAACGGCGAATGTCGCTGAACCTTGCCTTGTAGAGATGGGGATCCGTTCCGGCGCCCATCAGAGCCTCTACCCTCAAATCTTCGCCGGCAATGGTACGTACAGCGTCAGCCAATATGTTGGTGGTCACCAGCACCAGCGGTCTGTCGTCGTCGACGGTTCTCGAGCAACCGACCGCCATCATCATGAGCACTATGAACGCAGTCGCTTTCACTATTGCAGTGGATAGACTTCCCAATTCGGACCATCAAAATGCCACCATTCAGTGCGAATGGGGGTGAATCCACGCTTTATCATCGCACTGGCTAACGTGTTCACATTTGCCCTGTGCTGCTCCGACATTTCAGGGTCGTCGGGATGCGCACGCTCGCTGAAATCGTCATAGTCGGTAGGCATGTCGACATAAGATCCATCCAGTGCGATAAGGGTCAGGTCAACCGCAGCTCCACGGTTATGCTTGGATCCACGCACGGGTGTTCCGTTTTCGTCAAAAACTGGCTCTGCCACATAGTCCGGGTTCGGCACAACCTCGAAAAGTCGCTGCTGAACGGCAATGGGTCGGTAACAGTCGAATATCTTCAGCCGGAAACCCTGCTCCTTAAGATCTGCATGAACAGCTACAAGTGCCTCCGCGACTGGCTTGCGCAGCAGGCAACGGGCCTCGTCGGCCGTGTAGACGGCCTGACCTGTGAAGTTGTTGTCGGTCGCGTAGCGGATGTCCAACTCGAATGTTGGATCAAGCGACACAATGTCGACCAGTTGTTCGTCAAGCATACTGCCAGTGATGTCGGTTGAATCGGTTATCTGCGTTTTGTAGGAAGTTGACGACGCACACGATCCGATAACGAGCGTAACAGCAAGAAATATATATGCATGTGTGTTCATAGCACGAAGATACTACATTTCGCCCAACAGGCTTCTTATTCATCATTCCTTAACCTCTTCAATACATTGACTTAACACATCGTGGGTATACTATGGCAACCTGAACCAAATTCAACGTATGCAAAAGCGCAGCCTTGAGGTGGTGGTCATATCGGATGTACACTTGGGAACATACGGTTGTCATGCCCATGAACTGTTACAGTACCTCAACTCCATAGAACCCCGGTCGTTGATACTCAACGGAGACATCATCGACATCTGGAATTTCAGGAAGCACTACTGGCCCGACTCGCACATGGCGGTGATCAAAAAGATCATGGAGTTTGTGGCATCTGGCACATCCGTCCACTACATCACCGGAAACCATGACGAACTGATGCGGCGATTCTCTGGCCTGAAGTTGGGAAATTTTCACTTGAGGGACAAACTTGTGCTTGAGCTTAACGGTGAAAAATGCTGGATTTTCCACGGGGATGTCTTCGATGTGACCATGCGCCATTCGAAGTGGCTGGCTCGGCTGGGTGCCATCGGCTACGACTTGCTGATTTTGTTGAACCGATTCGTGAACTTCCTGCTTCAAAAAATGGGAAAAAGCAAGATTTCGCTGTCTAAACGCATCAAAGACAGCGTCAAGTCTGCCATAAGCTTCGTCGACGACTTTGAGCAGACTGCCACCGACCTGGCCATCGAAAACGGATACAAATATGTGATTTGCGGTCACATCCACAAACCGCAAGTGCGTGTTTGCTCCAACGAGGCAGGAAGCTGCACCTACATGAACTCTGGCGACTGGGTAGAAAATTTGACGGCACTCGAATACGGTACTTCGGGTTGGCGTCTGCACAGGTACCACCAGGCGAATGTAGTACCACTGACCACACAAAAACCTGGAACAGCGATAAAACTGTCTGTTGTCGAAGATAAACGCGAGTTGGAGGTGGCCTGATCATGCGCATTTTGTATGGCGTGCAGGGGACTGGTAACGGTCACATCAGCAGGGCGAGGGAGATCATCCCATTGTTGAAAGAGTATGCCGACATCGACGTCCTGCTCAGTGGCACACAGTCCGATGTCGAGATGAACCACCCCGTAAAATATCGCCATCGTGGCCTGGGATACGCTTTCGGAGGCAACGGAAGGATCGATATTGCCAGATCGGTGGCACAGGCAAAAGTCGGTCAATTGATCGGCGACATCCGTAATGTGCCCGTGAAAGACTACGACTTGGTGATCAGCGACTTTGAGCCGATTTCGGCATGGGCAGGCAAGCTCGCGGGCAAAGAAGTAATCGCCATGAGCCATCAGGCGTCTTTTTTGTCGGACAAGTCTCCACGTCCTGCAAAGAGAAATGCTTTGGCGGAGGGCATATTCCGACACTATGCCCCTTGCACGTCTGCGATAGGATTTCATTTTGAGCGGTACGACAATTTCATCCACAAGCCGATCATACGTCGCGCCATCCGTGATCTCACGCCGAGCAGAAATGACCACATCACGGTGTACCTGCCTGCATTCCACCATGATGCGCTCGTTGCCATCTTCCATAGGCTGCCCGAAATCCGATGGGATGTCTTTTCGAAGCATGCACACGTCCGATCGGAGTCACGAAACGTAACTACGAGGCCCATCGACGATCAACACTTCGTACGAAGTCTTGAAAACTGTCAGGGTTTGCTCACCGGTGCCGGCTTCGAGTCGCCGAGCGAGGCGTTGCATTTGGGGAAGATGCTCATGGTGGTGCCCATGAGTATGCAGTACGAGCAACAGTGCAATGCCAAGGCGTTGCGCTTGATGGGAGTCCCAGCCCTGCCTACGATGAACGAACAGTCTATTGGCCCGCTGCGTCGATGGCTGGCCGAGCAACACTATATACAGGTGCGGTACGAAAACCGCACCCGATATATCATCGAAAGCATCCTGAAGTTGCAAATCGCAGCTTAACCGAAGCGCATGTGAGCTTCGCGCTCGAGTTCTTCACGGTGGTCGGGGTGGGCCAGACCGATGAGCTCGTAGGCGCGTTGGCGCATATTCTTTCCGTAAAGGTTGGCAACGCCATACTCCGTAACCACGTAATGCATGTGTGCCCGTGTGGTGACCACACCTGCTCCCTGCTTCAGAAATGGGACGATGCGTGAAATGCCCTTCGCCGTCGTAGAGGGCATTGCGATGATCGGCTTGCCTCCTTCCGAAAGTGATGCGCCACGGATGAAGTCCATCTGTCCACCCACTCCCGAATATTGCATCATGCCAATGCTGTCGGCGCAGACCTGTCCGGTTAGGTCGATTTCGATCGCACTGTTGATCGAGGTCACCTTGGGGTTGCGTCGAATCACGGCCGTATCGTTCACATATGCGATGTCGAGCATGGCCACAAGCGGATTGTCGTCGATGAAATCATAAAGCTTCCGATTGCCCATCACAAAGCCAGCGACAATCTTGCCGGGGTGGACACGCTTGTCTTCGCCCGTTACGACACCTTTTTCGACGAGGTCGATCAGGCCGTTCGAAAACATCTCAGTGTGGATGCCCAGACGCTTGTGGTTTCCAAGGCAACCCAGCACGGCATCGGGGATGGCTCCGATACCCATCTGCAACGTGGCTCCGTCTTCGATCAGTGAGGCCACATGGTGGCCAATCTGAAGTTCAATTTCGTTGGCGGGCGGATTCTCGAAAAGGTGAAGTTCGTCGTCGCATTCGACCATCGCGTGGAACACATCGGTATGGATGAGCGCATCGCCATGTGTGCGGGGCATGTTGGGGTTGATTTGTGCGATGACGTACCGTGCCTTCTGCACAGCCGCACGACTTACGTCCACCGAAACGCCCAAGCTGCAAAAACCATGCTTGTCGGGCGGCGAAACTTGCACTAACGCAACATCGAGGGGGAGGATGTTTCTGCGGAACAGAGAGGGAACTTCACTCAGAAAGATGGGAACATAATCGGCGCGTCCCTCTGCGAGTGCCTTGCGCACATTGGCTCCCACGAAAAAAGCGTTGACCCGAAAATTCTCGGAGAACTCGGGCTTGGCATATGGGGCATCACCCTCGGTGTGAAGGTGGACGATCTCTACGTTTCGTAACTCGGGGGCACGGCGCACCATGGCCTCGATGAGCAAACGGGGGGCAGCAGCAACACTGTGGATGAACACGCGATTGCCACTTGCAATCACGGATACGGCTTCATCTGCCGTTACGTATGTGTACATAACCTATGAGTTTACATTGATGAAAGTGCTTCCTGTAATATCAGGATTTTTGCGCTTCCATGTAATGCTCAGGCTCCACTCTGCGGCCGAAATACCATACAACTAATGCCAAAAGACTCACAGAAATTGCGTAGATCAACCAAATGTTGAAACCGACTACTGTGACCATAATTCCGGCCAAAATGCTCACAATGCCCACTACCAAGGCGTATGGCAGCTGTGTGCGGACGTGCTCGATATGGTCGCATTGGCTTGCGATCGAACTCAGGATGGTCGTGTCGGAAATCGGTGAGCAATGATCGCCCCATACGGCGCCCGCCAGAACAGAGCTTACACTGTCGAAAATAAGAAGGTTGATCATCGACTCTTCGAGGCCAGCATTGATGCCGAGGCTCCATACCAACGGTATGACCAATGGCATCAAGATGCCCATGGTACCCCAGCTGGTTCCAGTCGCAAAGCTCGTGAGTCCGGCCAGTATGAATACGATCACGGGCACCCAAAGAGGATTCAACACATCCCCGAACACGCTGATGAGATAGCCGGCCGTGTTCAGATCTTGGGTGATCTTGCTCAATGACCAGGCCAACACCAAGATGATCAGGCCGTCGAACATCACGTGCATTCCGTTGAGCATGCCTTTGGCCGTCTCCTCGAAATCAAGCAGCTTGCCAAAGTAGGTTAACACGATGGCTACCATCATCGAAGCCAACGATCCCCATACCAGAGCCGCATAAGAGTTGGCCGAACCGACAATTTCCATCACGGTCGAGCCTTCGCCGGTTACATAAAGCCCAAGTATGGTGCCAAAAACGAGAACGATAATGGGTATGAATGCAAAGAGCCAATGCGACCTTTTTTCGCTTAGTTCGCTCTCTCGTGCAATTTCATGATAGATCTTGTACTTGTCTAGGCTATGGTCGTGCTTCGCCTTCATGAGGGTGATGCGAGCGTGCAGCATCGGACCAAAATCCCGCCCAGTCACCGCGATCATAAACACGAAAGCGATCGTAAGCCAAGCATAGAAATTGTAGGGCAGGGAGTACAAAAAGACCGAGTACGCCGGGATGTTGAAACCCTCCAGCCCGGCTTCAGCGTCTGCAATGTAGGCAATCATCGCCCCAATCCAGGTGCTGATGATGGCAACTGTCGCCACTGGTGCTGCAGTCGAGTCAACCAAATAGGCCAGTTTAGCGCGGGTGATGCGCAGCTTGTCAGCAATAGGCCGCATGGTGTTGCCGACGATCATGGTGTTCGCGTAGTCGTCGAAAAACACCACGAAACCGAGCAAAGCCGTCATCACTTGGCCCTGGATTCGGTTCTTGACGAAGCGGAGCATCAAATCGATGATGCCACGTGTGCCGCCGTTGGCAGAGATGATCCCGATCATCCCGCCAATCAGCAAGCTGAACATGATGATGGACATATGGTCCTCATCGGCAGCAGCCGGCACGATATATTCGTTCATCGTGTAAAAAAAGCTTCCAAAGATGCTGCTAATGCCACCTCCTCCGACCAAGAAAGCACCAAGCCATATGCTCACAAAAAGGGCTACAAGCACCTGCCTGAAGACCAATGCCAAGACAATCGCCACAACAGGCGGCAAAATGCTCGTCCACGAAACGTTTTCAGTGATGCTTTCAAGCCCCGTCGTCATTTGTGAAGCATCGACCACCCCGCTAGTCTGAAGGCTGTCAGCGGCGGTTGACACGCTGTCCGGTTCCACCTGAACAAAACCGGACACTGCCAGCATGATGAGCATCACAGGAAGAAACCACTTCCTTTTTGTAAGCATACGTCGTCCGTCAAAGTTGGTTTAGTAGCTGATACACGACGTATGGATGATCTGCAATCGAAGGCAGAAAATCAACATATACTGTAATGGTTTCAAACGGAGCCGATCGGCAGGTAACCGAGCCGGATCAGGTCGAAAGCTTCGAAAGTGCCGTTTTGATGCGCTGGATCGACTCATCCTTGCCGAGCAGGGCAATCGTGTGAAACAGGTCCGGACCGCTTGCGCCGCCCGTGATCGCCACACGCAATGGCAGAGCCAGCTTCCCGAAGCCCAGCCCACGCGACTCGAGAAACTCGGAGCTGGCGGATTTCAGATCGTCATGAGTCCATTTCCCCGCCTCGAAACCGCTCACCAGATCCAACCAGGCTTGGATGATGTCAGGCGTGTCAGACTTCCACGCCTTGTTGATGGCCTTTTCGTCGTAACTCGTAGGTGCCTTGAAAAATACTTCTGCTTCGGCGGCAAAGTCCTGAACACGCTGCAAGCGCTCGCTTACTTGCCCATACACCAGGGTCAAACGATCGAGCGGGACATTGTATCCCTCCTTCTTAGCCACCTTGTTGATGCGCGGCAATACCACCTCGAGCGGAAGGGCACGTAGGTAGTGCTCGTTGTACCAAAGCAGTTTTTGGTAGTTGAAGATGGCACCGCTCTTGCTGACGCGGTCTAGGCTGAACTCCGCGATCATTTCGTCGAGCGACATGAGCTCACGGTCGTCGCCAGGACTCCATCCCAGATAGGCCAAAAAGTTAACCAAAGCCTCTGGCTCATAATCACCGTCCACATAGTCGCGCACATTGACCGGTAGGCCCAGCTCGTCGGCCTTGCGCTTCGACAGTTTGCCGCCGGCAGGCGACATGATGAGAGGCAAATGTGCCATCTTCGGCGCCTCCCACCCCAGGTACTGATACAGCAGAATGTGCTTGGGGGCGCTGCTGAGCCACTCTTCGCCTCGGATTACATGCGTCACCTCCATCAGGTGGTCGTCGACCACATTTGCGAGGTGATAGGTGGGCAGCCCGTCGGACTTCATCAAGACCTGATCGTCCAACCCCTGGCTTTCAAACGATACCCAGCCTCGGATTTCGTCGAAGAAACGGATGGTCTCGCGACGTGGAACCTTGAGCCTGATGACGTACTCCTCGCCGGCGTCGATGCGACGGGCAACCTCCTCCTTGGGCAGGGTGAGGCTGTTGGTCATCGACATGCGGGTGATTGCATCGTATTTGGGCGACGGATTACCCGACTTTTGGAGCCTTTCTCGCATTTCGTCGAGCTGCTCGGTGGTGTCGAAGGCGTAATAGGCCTGATCTTGCGCTACCAATTGCTCGGCATACTGACGGTATAGCGACGAGCGCTCGCTTTGGCGGTAGGGGCTGAAGGCACCCTCCTTCCCGGGTCCCTCGTCGTAGTCAAGGCCGGCCCAACGGAGCGAACGTATGATATCATCTTCGGCACCCTCCACAAAGCGGTTCTGATCCGTATCTTCAATGCGAAGGATGAAGACTCCGTTGTGCTTGCGTGCATACAAGTAGTTGTACAGAGCTGTGCGGAGACCTCCAATGTGAAGCAGTCCGGTTGGTGATGGTGCAAATCGTACGCGTACCTGATCGCTCATGCCTGTGGCGCCTTTCTCTGGGGGATGAATTCAACATCGGTTAGAACGGTAAAAATACGCAGATTTGGGCCCAATATGAAACTTGCACTTCTCCTCCCAGGGTTAGTCCCGGACCTGCGGTGGTTTTTAGCCGCCGCTTCGGCAGATCTGGTGGTGCTTAATGACGTCAGTCCATGGTCACGCAAGAGCAGAGTTCACCGCTACCAAATTCGAACCCCGCAAGGCACACAGTGGCTGAATGTACCTGTGGTCAAATCTGAACATTTGGCACTTCGGGAAACATCCATTGAGCCAACATCAACCTGGGCTGACGACCACATGCGCACCCTGCAAATGAACTACCGGAACAGCCTGTATTTCGACTTTTTGGAGGCGGAGGTCGAATCGGTGATGAACAAGGCGAGAAAGACGTCACGCTTAATTGACGCCTGCATGGCTACGACCGCCCTATGGGTTCAACTGCTCGAACTTGACGTGCAGTTTACATTGGCTTCCGAGCTGCCGGAATGGGATCCGGACCCTGACCTTCTTGCTGAAAAGTTGAATGCAGACTCATTGATCATGGAGCACAACAGCCGACATTACCAGCGGCAGCCCGTTTCGGTGCCCGTAATGAAAATGCCGCATCCGGAGTATCGCCAACACTTTGGCGGCTTCTTCTCCGATTGCGGCATCTTAGACTATATCTTCAGCAAAGGACCGTACAGATTGAAGATTGACTAGTTCGACGTTCTCTACTGTAAATGATCGATTCGTCTGGATGTCGAAATCAATGATTTAACGCCTTAATAACCGACCACTATTCTGCTTCGCCTACCAAGAACGGACTTAGCAGCGACTGCAGCGAAGATGCAAAGTATAACAGCCGATATGGTAATT
>CAYZWQ010000023.1:0-23406 GCA_964481355.1 uncultured Chitinophagales bacterium | reverse complement strand
GTGCCTTGCTCTATTTATCTAAAAACGTACGTTTGTCATCCTGAGCTGACACATCGAAGCGAAGCGAGATGTCGGCGAAGGACCTGCTGATACAATTGTTACTAAATGTCATATATTATACTTTTATATAACAGTCAAATCCACGCACCCATGTACTCCGTAACCCTGCGCAAACTCGGCGGATCCGTGATCCTCACCCTTCCAAAGTCATGGCTCAAACAGGTCGGCCTCGATGCAGGGTCTGATGTCGCCCTGTACATCGTCGACAACAAACTGATGATCGAACCGGTGTCGCGACCCGTGTACAAGCTGTCCGACTTGGTTGAGGAATACCGCACCGAACAGGATGAATGCTCAACCGACTCCGACTGGCTCGACGACGACGCCACCGGTGAGGAGCAGTTGTGAGCACATACATTCCCGAACGCGGCGACATCATCCACGTCGACCTGAATCCCAGTGTTGGACAGGAGCAGCGAGGCCAGCGCTATGTGTTCGTCCTCTCGCCATCTGAGTTCAACCGGGTTGGGTTGGCGCTCGTGGCACCGGTCACCCTGGGTGGCAATCAGTCGCGCAACGCTGGATTTGCCGTCAGTCTAGCCAATGCGGGCATGCGGATCCAAGGGGTTGTCCAATGCGAGCAGCTTCGCACCATCGATTTCCGGAAACGCAACGCCGCCCTCGTCGAACGGGCACCCCGCAACGTGATCGACGAGGTGCTGGCCCGCTCAGAGGCATTGTTGCGGTGATGCCACCTCCGATAAATGCCACCCATTGCTAATCACTGTTAATTATTGCTCATGCTTTAATGATCCCCTCCACGTCGCCCTTGTACACGTTCCGCGAGTCGACCACCACAGGGACCCAGCTGCGCAGCGCGTCGTAGTCGACCCCCCTGTGGTCGGTAACGACCACTGCAGCGTCGAAACCGCGCACCACCAGCTCGTCCCAGGCCACGCTCTTCTTGCCGGTGTAGTGCGCATGCTCGCGAGTGGGAGGGATCACCGGGATGTGCGGATCGTAGTATTCGACCTCGGCGCCCATCTCCTCGAGCAGGTGCATGATCACGTAGGTGGGCGACTCGCGCATGTCGTCCACGTCGGGCTTGTAGGCTAGGCCCATGAGCAGGATCCGGCTGCCGTTCAGCGACTTGCGGATGCCGTTGAGCGCCAGGATCACCTGGTCGACCACGTACTTGGGCATCGCGGTGTTCACCTCGCCGGCCAGCTCGATGAAGCGCGTGTTCAGCCCGTACTCGCGAGCCTTCCAGGTGAGGTAGAACGGGTCGATGGGGATGCAGTGTCCGCCCAGACCCGGACCCGGGGTGAATTTCATGAATCCGAAGGGCTTGGTGGAGGCGGCCTCGAGCACCTCGTGCACGTCGATGCCCATGGCATGGAACACCACCTTGAGCTCGTTCACCAGGGCGATGTTCACCGAACGGAAGATGTTCTCGGTGAGCTTCACCGCCTCGGAGGTCTTACAGTCGCGCACCGGCACCGTCTGCACTATGGCGGTGTTGTACAAGGCGAGCGCCAGCGTGAGGGCATCCTCGCCGTGGCCACCCACCACCTTGGGGATACGCTCGGTGTTGAAATTGGGGTTGCCAGGATCCTCGCGCTCGGGGCTGTAGGCCACGTAGAAATCGACGCCCGCCTTCAGTCCGCAGGCCTCCTCGAGGATGGGGATCATCAGCTCCTCGGTGGTGCCCGGCCAGGTGGTGGACTCCAATATCACCAGCTGACCCGCACGCAGGTGCTGAGCAACCGTCTTGGTCGTTTCGACCACGTAGCTCATGTCGGGCTCGCGCCACGCGTTCAACGGCGTGGGCACGCACAGGAGGATGGCGTCGCTCTCGACTAGGCGGCTGAAATCGGTCGTGGCGTCGCAGCGGTCGCTCTTCGACAGCACCTGCATCATCTCGTCGCCCAAGTGCTTGATGTACGAACGCCCCGCCTTCAGGTGCCCGACTTTCGACGGATCGATGTCGTAGCCGATAACGGGCATCCCGTTCTTGTGGAAGGTCCACATCAGGGGCAGACCGACGTAGCCGAGGCCGATGATGCCGACGGTGTAAGTCTTGGAGGCGATCTTGTCGAGGAGGGGCTGGAGCATGGCGGGATCGGGGATCAGTTATCAGTGATCGGGGATCGGGGATCGGGGATCGGGGATCGTAGATCAGTTAGTGGTGGGTGGGTGGTACGCTGAGCGATTGCTTGTCTAGCCAATGATAGAGCAAAAATTACACCAAAGCCACCAAACGTACAATACTCAATGCTCAATGCTCAATGTTCATTGCTCATTGTTCACTGTTCAATGTCCAATGCCCAATGCCCAATGTTTACAAGTATCTCCTCTTCACAACCGTCCACAATGTCCGCGACAGAAATTTGATGCTGTGCAGGGGAACAGGTTCAGGCTTGAAGCTCAGTCGACGCAGCGTCTCAACAGGCAGCGCGGGCAATGCGGCCAAGCTTGGATCGATGCGCACGAACTGGGTGTGCAGGTAGGAGCCCTCCGGCGGCATGAGCATCTTCGGGATCGCATGTTGCCGGATCACCTCGTTCCACAGATGGTAGGTGTGCGCTTGCGCGCAGGCGGCCTCAAAGTCGCCGGCGCGTTCGGGGTCGAGCGCGGAAAGCGCATGCACCGGACCCATCGGGTAGAAGACATGTTTCGGAAAGGCATGGTGGTCGACCCCCTCCCGGACGGCCACGGTCGTGAGCATCTTTGGTCCAATCTCGCCCCAGCGAAAGGTCCAGCCGTTCCGCACGCCGATCTCCAATACTTCGTCGTACAGGAGCCGGGCGAACGACGCTGGAACCCTCATCACGCCAGTGGCAATGATACCGACATCCTCCCAACCTATGACAAACTCTCTGTCCGCAATAAACTGGTCGGACGGCTTCAGGCAGAACACATCCGTGTCGAACCACCACCCTCCATGCTCTGCGAGAAGCCGGTATCGGAATGCGTTCGAAAACGACGTCACCGAGCCCTTAACACCCGCCTGCGTGAAGCGGGCGATGTCGGCCTCGGGCAAAATGGAACCCGCGTCGCAGCGCTCCACACCCTGCGGGACCTCGAGCGGACGGTAGGTCCACAGACGCACCCGAAACCCATGGTGCACAAACGACGCCAGGCAGGCCCTCTCGTAGAGGGAAAGTAAACTTCCATGCCAGAAGAAGTTGGCAACGTTCACGTCGGACGCAGGATGACTCAAAGGATGGAGGGATGGTTTCGGATGCGGAAACTTACGACATATGGGTCAACTTTGCGAGAGCCGCATCCACCGCGGTGTTATCATGGCACGCCGGAAGCTCCAAACCACACATTGACTATACTTGGGATTCTTTGAAAAATATTGTTTTAAACAAATAAATGAAATTACGCAAGACCCCCGCAGGGGCAGCTTCGTCCGTTTTGACTAAACTTAATTATGACGAGTGTGATTTTAAAAAATTTGAGTTAAGTAATGGTGTTTTTTTAAACTTTTTCAAATAAATATCGCCGAATATTAACGAATTCTAATCTATTTAGGCCACTTTTGTTGCAAATGACGCTCTCCCATAACTATATTGGCATCGTTAGAGGACAGGAACTAATGCGCAAGCAACGTATGCTGAACCGTTACTTTAATAAAAAAGTAGCACAAAGGGTATCTATTACTAACGCATTCTCCCCGAACTAGCCGAACAAGCTTCACAAACCATTTCCGCACAAAGCTCTCAAGAGACCGTTGGCCGTAATCATCGCCATAGTAACCCTAACCGCTATCCTGTCAGGTCTGATTACCTGGTGGAGCATCCCGCATGTGGTGCGCATCGTGCAGGAACGCGGGCTCTTCGACCAACCGGATTACAGCCGCAAGATCCATGAAAACCCCACCCCCGTGCTGGGCGGCATCGGCATCTTCCTCGGCTTCATGGTCGCGCTGGTGGGCGTCGCCGAAATGATGGACATCGCGTTGCACAACTATTTCAGACTCAGCGTGGTCATCCTGCTCTTTGTGGGAATCGCCGACGACCTGGTGCCCATACCGGCCCGCCGCAAAATGCTGTTCATGATCATGGCCGGAACGCTCGTGTTGATCGACGCCGAAACATGGATCACCGCCTTCAACGGGGTCTTCCTACTCGAAACGGTGCCGCTGTACGTGGGCATCCCCCTCACGCTGTTCGTGGTCGTGCTCATCATCAACGCCTACAACATGATCGACGGCGTCGACGGCCTAGCCGGCTCGCAGGGCATCATCGCGGCGTCCATGTTCGGGGTCTTCTTCACCGTGAACGGCATCATCGAGCTGTCGCTCATCGCGTTCGCCCTTGCCGGCGCCCTGGCCGGATTTTTGGTGCACAACCGTCCGCCGGCCCGCATCTTCATGGGCGACACCGGATCGCTGGTGGTCGGTTTCGTGATCGCCTTCCTAGCGGTTGAATTCGTGACCGTGGTCGGCACCAACAACGCCTTCGCCATCAACGCCTACGCGCCCGTGTTGGTCGCGGCCATCCTGGTCGTGCCCCTGTTCGACATCCTGCGCGTGGTGATCCTGCGCAAATCGTCTGGACGGGCCGCCCTGAGCCCCAGCCGCGACCACGTGCACCACGTGCTCATGGACTACGGCTTCGGAGCCCTCGGCACCACCGCCTACCTGGCCCTTGTACAGCTCATGATCACCCTCGGAGCCTACACCCTGGCCCAACTGGGAATCGACACCAACTTCATTCTCGCTACGACGCTCATCACCGCGGGATTGGTGCTGCCGATGCGCCCCGGGCACGTGTACGTGCTCGCATGGATGGGATGGCGACCCAAACACCGCCCCATCCGCGTGCCGGCAAGCCTCAGCTTCCAAATCATCCGCGACAACGATCCCAAAGTACCCAAGCGCGACTTGTTCCACAGCAAGACGGAGGAGATTAGTGATTAGTGACTAGTGATTAGTGACTAGTGATTAGTGACTAGTGATTAGTGTGGAAAGACTACTAGTAACTAGTTACTAGTAGCTAGTGATGGTGATTGGCCGACGGATACGAGGGTGTCGCATTTGGCGTACACCTGGCCGTTGGTTCTGGTGAGGATTCCAGTGTCGAAGGTCTTGCCGGACAACCAAGCCAACAGGGCGGCCACGTAGTTGCCACCGGACTGATGGGTGAATGGATACCCGCCGCCGAAACGGGGATTCATGTCGATGAGGTACCGCCGCCCCTCGCTTTCGATGACGTCGCAGTCGAGGTTGCCCACATGCCCGAGAACCCCGCCGATCGCCAGGCCGGCCGCATGCAGCTTGGGATGGTCGCGCAGCACGGCCTTGTCGGTCTCGCCGGCACGCATGGCCAGCTTCTCCTTCACATACACCGCAGACACCCGGCCGTCAAGGTCGTTGAGCACGTCCAGCCCGTATTCGGTGCCGGCAATGTGTTCTTGGATGAGGACCAAGCCATTGGCGTCGGCATTGTACGAGGGGTGCGGATTCATACGCACCAACTTCAAGGTGAGCAGACGGAAGGCCAATTCAAGTTCTTCCCTGTTTACGGGGAATTCCAGCCCGTTCGATGCGGACCCCCAGCGGGGTTTCACGACGAGCGGGAACGTCAGTACCCCACGGTCGATGGCCTCGACGGCATCGGCGACTCGGGTGTAGGTGCGTGGCGCATCCAACCCGATGCTGTGTGCAAATGCACCCGTCTTCAGCTTGTCGAAGCAGGTGTCGATGACCGACGGATCGGACACGACGACGCGCACCCCCAAGGCCTCAAAATCGGCCTTCCGTCGGGCCAATAGCGCGAGATCGACGTCGTGCAGCGAAAAGAGGGCATCGATGTGTTCGGTGCGGCACACATCGATCAGGGCATCCACGTAGCCGTCGTCGTCGAGCGGCGGCACCACGATCGCCTTGTCGGCGGCCGCCATGGCCGCCGCCGTGGTCTGCATGTCGGCGGCAATCACGAGGCCCGACCCGCGGAGCTCCTCCTTGAAGTACTGCAGCAAGTAGTTACGCCGGCCGGCACAGGTGAACAGGATATTCATCAGTAGCGTCGTTCAAGTGAAACCACGTTCTTCAGGGGCATACCCTGCACCGCGCGGTTGATGTTTTCGATGGCGTCGTCCAGATGGGGAAACCCGGTGTCGATGTAGCCGGCGCGGTGGGGCGACAGCACGAGGTTATCGAGCTCATGAAACGGAAACCGGTCGGACGGGTACCTGCGAGGCTCTTTGGCCGACGGATAGGCATACCAGGCGTCGACGGCACAGAAGCCGATGGGACCTTGCTTCAAAGCGCCGTAGAAGTCGGCCTCATGAAACACCTCGCCCCGCGACACATTCAGAACCACGACGCCCGGTTTCATGGCCTCGAAGCACGAAGCATCCATCATGCCGCGGGTATCGTCGGTGAGCGGCACGGCCACGAACACGATGTCGAGCCCGCCGGCGTGCGACCGGAAGTCCCCGATGGGTACCCCCCGTGTGTTATGGGCACAATCATCCGGCACTGAGCCGGTGCGGCTGAACACCATGAACGAGCATCCGAAGCCCGAGAGGAGCGTGCGGATCTCGCGACCGATGGCGCCGAACCCCACCAGGCCCACCCGTGCACCGGTCACCCTGGTCGAGAAAGGTGACACGGGGTTTTCCTGCCCGGGGAAGAGTCTATTCCAATTGCCCTGCCGCATCATGCGGTCATGATAGCTCAGCTTCTTGGCGGCATCGAGCATCAGGGCGACGGCATGCTCGGCAACCACTGCGGCGTTCGAGTGGGAATTGCACAGCACGACACCATACCTCGCAAGAAGACCGAAATCGACGCCGTCCACTCCAGTCCAAGGCACCTGCGCAAACTTCAGCTTGCCTGCCGATTGCAGCAGCGCATCGCTGAAGTACCCCCCGAGCAGCACGTCGGCCTGCGGTGCCAGTGCCGAGAGCGACGCATCGTCGTACGCCTCGGGCACCATCAGCTCGACCGACGCGTCCAGACGCTGCCGAAGGTAGTCGAGATCGGTGGCTACAAAGCGCTTGGTGAGCAGCACGTTCATGGCGTCCGGCCCACGCTTTCGACAAAGTCCACCATGCGCCTGAGCCCCTCGTCGAGCACGCCGTCTTCGACGGCGTAGGAAACGCGCACATGGTCGTCCCATCCCGCACCGAAAGCCAACCCTGGCGTGGTGGCCACACCGGTCGCCTCGATGAGCCGGCTGCAGAAGGTGTTCGAGTCGAACCCCGTGGCCGAAAGGTCCACGAAGGCGAAGAAACCCGCCGACGGCATGGCCACCGAGAGCGCTGCGCTCGTGTTGACGACCTCGACGAGGCGGCGGGCACGTCGCTGCAGCGTGGCAGCATACTCCTCAAGGAACGACATGTCCATGTCGAAGGCCGTCAAGGCGGCCTGCTGGACGAAGGTGCAGGTGTTGGTGTTTACGTGCTGCTGCAGCTTGGCCAGCTTGGACGCGAACGCCTCCGGGAAGCAAAGGTAGCCCAGCCGCCAGCCGGTCATGGCGTGCGACTTGCTGTATCCGTTCACCGTGAACACCCGCTCGACCCGGTCTTCGAGCGACCCGATACTGAAATGCTCCGTGCCCGGGAACACCAGCTTCTCATAGATTTCGTCGGAGAAGACGTAGAAACCTCGATCCTGTGCCATTGCGTACAACGCCTCCAGTTCATCGCGTCCAAACACATAGCCCGCCGGATTGTTCGGCGAATTCACGATCACCGCCTTGGTTCGTTGGGTCAGGGCATCGCGAACCGCATCGAGCGGCAGCCCGAATCCCTCCCTGCCGACATCGACCACCCGCACCGTCGCGCGCGGCTCGGCGATGTACACCTGTGGGATGAACGACACGAACGACGGATTGAGCACGATCACCTCGTCGCCGGGCTCGAGCAGCGCCCACAAGCCCATCTGCAGCGCCTGCTTGGCTCCGGCGGTGACGAGGATGTTGCCCGCCTGCGCAGGGATCCCATTGTCGGCGCGCAGCCTCCCGGCAATGCGCTCGCGCAGACCCTGCAAGCCCATCGGACTCGAATAACCATCCGAACGTCCGGATCGCAAAGCCTCGACGGTGGCCTCGACTATCGCCGGTGGCACCGGGAAATCGGGCTCGCCCAATCCGAGCGACAGAATTTCCTTGCCGTCGCGCCTGCGCTGGGCGGCAGCTTCTGCAAACTTTAGCGTCAGCGATTCCTCGAGCTCCGCTCTAAACTCCATGCTTCATCCTTTGCATATAGACGTCGAACGGCTCGACCGTCTGGTCCTCACTGGCGTTGACGCCGCTTCCGTCGAATACCCGTACGATGGTTAACAACAAGATCTTAAGATCGAACATAAATGACTGATGATCCACGTAATATACGTCGTAATCAAATTTCTGCTCCCACCCGATGGCGTTGCGTCCGTTCACCTGCGCCCAGCCCGACAGACCGGGCTTCACTTCATGCCGCCGTTGCTGGTGCGGGGTGTACAGCGGCAGGTAGCGCACCTCGAGCGGACGCGGACCGATGAACGACAAATCCCCGCGCAACACGTTGATGAGCTGCGGAAGCTCGTCGAGCGAGGTCCTGCGAAGGAACGATCCCAGGCGGGTGATCCGCTGGTGGTTCGGCAGCAGCTCGCCCCGGTCGTCGCAGCGGTCGTCCATGGTCTTGAATTTGACGATGTGGATGATGGCTCCATGCAACCCCGGCCGCGGATGGACGAAGAACACCTTCCGGATGGAGCTGCATTTCAGGGCCACCGCTATCGCGAGCAACAGCGGCGAGAGCACCACCAGGGCCACCAGGGCGACGCTGCGGTCGACGATCGATTTGACAACGGGATACACAGCCACGCTATTCGTAGGGTTGGAGTTCCGATTTCAGGCCACGGCCCACCGGCAGCTGCCATAGGATCTTGCACCAGTTGTGGTTGCCCTCGATGAAGTCGGGACCGTCGGCGGTGACGGCAACGTCCCAGCCCACTGCCCTGTTCTCGGGACGATGCAGCGCAATGCGGCGGCTTGACTCGAGAATGTCGTCCCAAAAGGGGATGGGGTAGCCGACCAGTTCGACGCCCGTCACGGGGTGGTGCGTCACGGGGTCCTTGGTGGGATCGCTGTACACGCCTGGTCCCGATATCGTGCCGGTCTCCAGGTCGACGGGACAGGCGATGTTGCCGGCCGCCAGGTTGTCGACGTGGCTGTCCACCGACAGACGCATCCGCGCGCCCAGGATGTCGACGCCCCCGGCGTTGTTCACCACCGTGATGACCCGCACCGTGTTCAGACCCGACGGCGACAGCCGGGCGATGTCGGGATGCTGCTCGACGAACGCCTCGGCGGCGTCGTAGCCCTTTGATTTCATGTGCGATGCCACGTCGGCGGCCGTCATGCCGGCCACTTCTACGACCTCGACCTCCCATCCGCACTGGCCGGTGGCATCTTTGAGCACGACCTTGCCCGAGGGGTTCGTGAGCACCGCTATCGCCGCAGCGTTGCCCTGCTCCATGTCGCGCACCGAGCAGTGGGCGTGGCGGATAAACGGGGCATAGGCCTCATAGAAGGCCAGCTTGTTCTCGAGGATGCCCCGGGTGGACTTCGGGTTCATCTTGAGGTCGAACTCGTACTTATAGCCCGTGCCGACCCAAGCCGACCGCTCCGCGTCGTCCTTCTCGTGGAACCGGAACACGAAATAGTCCATCAGGCCGACGTTGTGGCGGTACACCGAGCCGATGACGTCGGACCACAGCGCCCACGACGATCGCCCGGTCTTCTGCTGCACGTACCGGAAGTAGGCTTGGAACGTACCCCGGTCGAGCTGTCGCGCATAATAGGCCAAGTAGAGGGTCCGTCTGACAAAGGCGATCATTGCCGCATGGGGTGAGCTCACTGTTTCGTGCGTAACCGATGGCTATCAAAGCCCAAGATAGCGGATTTGTCGAAAAGTGGCCAATGGCGCGGTGGGGGCAAAAACTGCGGGTCCTTCGCCGATATTTCGTAATTGAGAAAGAAGGTCCTTCGCCGACATTTCGCTTCGCTCAATGTGTCAGCTCAGGATGACGACGCCGTCTTTTTTGGGAGGAGGTGACCTCGAAGTCACCCCTCCACTGCGGCAGCGGTGGAGGGGCCGGGGGAGGTGGCATTTGCAACCGCAGGTCCTTCGCCGACATTTCGCTTCGCTCAATGTGTCAGCTCAGGATGACAACGCCTCGTCTTATATAGAGGAAAGATGCCTCGCTGCACTCGGCATCAATCTTCAATCTTCAATTTTCAATTTTCAATTTTCATTCTTCAATTACTTGCGGGAAATACAGTTAGGGTCTTGACAAATGCTTCCCTAACGGCTATGTTAGTGCTCGTTGTGCAGGCACATGCAACCCTCGGATGGGACTTGCATCGGCGAAGCCGTGCCCTTAACGGACATTTTTGGTGGATTGTGACAAAATGATGCCTTCAGGATCGCAGTTTTTGGGTGATTCACCCCCTGCGACAGGGGTTGCGGACAACCCGACATTCAGATGCGACTATGACCGACACTTATCTTAAAATGCGATTTATGGCGGAAATCACCTCAACGGATGAGCAGATTTACTTAACTAAATCTACCACATCCTCCTCCTTCCTCTCCGATCAAACGATCTGTCAGATCCGATCGATCCGCGCTCATTGTCCAATGTCCAATGCCCAATGTCCAATGTCCAATGCCCAATGCCCAATGTCCAATGACCTATGCCCACTGATCTAACCCCGCTCTCCGACGCCTCCGTCCTGATCGTGGGCCTGGCCCGCAACTGCGAGCGGACCCTCGAGGTCGACTTCGGCAGGCTCGACGCCGCGTTAGCGTCAGCCCGCAAGCGGCGGTTCCTGGTGGTCGAGTCAGACAGCACCGACGCCACGGTCGACGTGCTGAAACGGATGGCGCGCCGGCACGAGCACTTCCGGTACGTGTTGCTCGGCACCCTGGCCGACCGGTACCCGAAACGCACCGAACGCCTCGCCCACTGCCGCAACCACTACATCGACATGATCCAGGCACTGCCCGAATACCGCGACGTCACCTTCGTGGCCATGGCCGACATGGACGGCGTGAACACCCACATCGACGAGGCAGCGGTGCGCAGCTGCTGGGAGCGCAGCGACTGGGACGTCTGCGCCGCCAACCAGGCCGGACCCTACTACGACATCTGGGCCCTCCGCCACCCGGTATGGTCGCCGAACGACTGCTGGCAGCAGATGCGCTTCCTCGACGAGTCGGGGGGGAACCATTTCAGGGCCATGTACGCGTCGGTGTTCAGCCGGATGGTCACGATTCCGCCACATGCCGACTGGATCGAGGTCGATTCCGCCTTCGGTGGACTCGCCATCTACCGCAGGGATGCGCTGAACGACGCTCGCTACGTCGGGCTGTCGGCCGACGGCACCGAGCTCTGCGAACACGTCGCCTTCCATGCCGACATCAGGGCGCGCGGCGGACGCGTGTTCATCAATCCGGCCCTGATCAACGCGGCCGTCAACGACTACGCCAAGGTGGCCACCCCGGCGGGCATCGTCCGCTTCTATCTGCGCTGCCAGCGCGACACCCTGGCGCGGCGCGTCAAATCCCACCGCCTCTACAACGCCCTGCGCCCCCAGACTCAACCTTCTCCTTTTCCTTCTCATATCAAATGATCTGTCAGATCCGCTTGATCCGCGCTCAATCTTCTCATTCTCCTTTTCCTTCTCAGATCAAATGATCTGTCAGATCCGCTTGATCCGCGCTCAATGTCCAATGTCCAATGTCCAATGTCCAATGATCTAACCGCTCTCTCCCGCGCTCCCAAGACCTGGCTCGTGACCGGCGTGGCCGGTTTCATCGGGTCGAACCTGCTCGAAACCCTGCTCCGCCTCGACCAGCGCGTGGTCGGCATCGACAATTTCGCGACGGGGCACCGCCACAACCTCGACGAGGTCCACGCCCTGGTCGAGCCGGACCAGTGGGCGCGCTTCGAGTTCGTGCAGGGCGACATCCGCGACCTCGACACCTGCCGCCACATCTGCCGGGGCGTCGACTATGTGCTCCACCAGGCCGCGCTCGGGTCGGTGCCGCGCAGCCTCGAGGATCCCGTCACGACCAACGCCGCCAATGTGACCGGCTTCCTGAACATGCTCGTGGCCGCGCGCGACGCCGGGGTGGCGAGCTTCACCTATGCGGTCAGCAGCAGCACCTACGGCGACCATCCCGGCCTGCCCAAGGTCGAAGACCAGATCGGGCGTCCCCTGAGTCCGTACGCCGTCACCAAGTACGTGAACGAGCTGTACGCGGATGTCTTCGCGCGCAGCTACGGGTTCGCCAGCATCGGGCTGCGGTACTTCAACGTGTTCGGCCGCCGCCAGGATCCCAACGGGGCCTACGCCGCCGTGATCCCCAAGTGGGCGGCCGCCATGCTCGACGGCGAGGACGTGCACATCAACGGCGACGGCGACACCAGCCGCGACTTCTGCTACGTGGACAACGCCGTGCAGGCCAACCTGCTGGCCGCCACCACGCCCGACCCCGCCGCCCGCAACCAGGTGTACAACGTGGCCGTGGGCGACCGCACCACCCTCAACGACCTCTTCCGGATCATGCGCGACCACCTGGTGCCACACGGCGTGCCGGCCGACCTGCAGCCGCGGTATCGCGACTTCCGTGCCGGCGACGTGCGCCACAGCCAGGCCGACATATCGAAGGCGCAGCAGCTGCTCGGCTACGCGCCCACCCACCGCCTCGCCGACGGCATCGCCGAAGCGATGGACTGGTACGTCGGCGAGCGAAAGTCGGTGATCAATGATCGGTGATCAATCTCCTACGTCCTATGTCCTACGTCCAACGTCCTTCTTTTAAGGGGATTATCCTCGCAGGCGGCGCCGGCACCAGGCTCCACCCCGTCACGCGGGCGGTGTCGAAGCAGCTGCTGCCGGTCTACGACAAGCCGATGATCTACTATCCGCTGTCGGTGCTCATGCTGGCCGGCATCCGCGATATCCTGATCATATCGACGCCGACCGACCTCCCCAACTTCGAGCGCCTGTTCGGCGACGGAAGCCACCTGGGCTTGCGCCTCAGCTACAAGGTGCAGCCCTCGCCTGACGGACTCGCGCAGGCGTTCATCCTCGGCGAGGAGTTCATCGGCGGCGACGACGTCTGCCTTGTGCTCGGCGACAACATCTTCTACGGATCGGGATTTCAGGGGATGCTGCAGCAGTCGGTGGCGACGGTGACCCACGAGCGCAAGGCCGTGGTGTTCGGTTACTATGTGGACGACCCCGATCGCTACGGCGTGGCCGAAATCGACGCCGAGGGCAACGTGCTCAGCATCGAGGAGAAGCCGACGCATCCCAAGAGCAACTACGCGGTCGTGGGGCTGTACTTCTATCCGAACTCGGTGGTGGACATCGCCAAGCAGGTGAAGCCGTCGGCGCGCGGCGAGCTCGAAATCACCACGGTGAATGGCGTATATCTCGAGCAGTCGGCCCTCAAGCTACAGCGCCTCAGCCGTGGGTTCGCCTGGCTCGACACCGGCACGCACGACGCCATGAACGACGCCACCGAGTTCGTGAAGGTGGTGGAGAAGCGCACCGGACTAAAGATCGGCTGCATCGAGGAAATCGCCTACAAGATGGGGTTCATATCCAACGAACAGCTCCGCGAACTGGCGAGCAGCCACGGCAAAAGCACCTACGGCGCATACCTTGCGAGCATTGGGCATCGAGCATCGAGCATTGAACAATGAACAATGAACATTGAACATTGAACATTGAAAATTGAAAATTGCAGATTGAAAATTGTCCATTCCGACTTTCACAAAAAATGAATAAGTCTCGCTTCTCGTCTCTTGCTACTCGCATCTCGACTAATGTCCAATGACCCGATGACCCGACGCTCCGATGTTCCGATGATTCTCCGCTTTCCCAAGATCCATGATCCGCGGGGCAACCTCACGTTTCTGCAGAACTGGGATCATTTCCCGTTCGAAATCAGGCGCGTGTTTTGGACCTATGACGTTCCGGGCGGTGAAATCCGAGGTGGACACGCCTATAAAATGCAGGAAGAGGTCATCATTGCGCTTTCGGGGTCGTTCGACGTGATGGTGACCCATGCGGATGGTAGCACCGAGAAGTTCTCCTTAAACCGGTCGTATTTTGGATTATACTTGCCTCCAAGAACTTGGCGGCACATGGAGAATTTTTCAACGAACGCGTTGGGGCTGCACTTGTCGAGCAGTGAGTACAACCCTGACGACTACATTCGAGAATTTGCATATATGCAATTGACATGAAGAGACCGACGGTATTTGATTGTGGGTTGATTCATTTCCCGCAGATTGGGGATCGGACAGGGCATATTACGCCAGTAAACAACATGCAGGAGATCCCCTTCGAAGTGAATCGGGTGTTCTACCTGTATGACATACCCGGCGGGGAATCGCGTGGTGCACATGCTCACAAAGAGTGCCATCAGCTCATTATCGCTGCCAGTGGTGCCTTTGAAGTGATGATGGATGATGGAAACACCAAGAGAACGGTTTCATTGAACAGACCATATTTTGGGATTCATATTCCACCTGGAATATGGGCGTCTGAAATCAACTTTTCATCGGGATCGATTTGTTTGGTGTTGGCCTCGCATGGTTTCAATGCGGATGATTACATTCGGGAATATGAACAATTCCTACATTTTCGACGGAGTGAGCATTAACGGAATATGACTACGAACGAGATCTGTATCGCAGGTAAAAATGAAATCGCGGTCAAATTTCTACGGCATTTGCTTAAAAGAGACCATGAAACTTTCAGTTTAACTGTTTGCCCGGTCGAAAGTGATAGAGGGACACATACTTGGCAACCATCGCTGAGAAAAGTTGCAATGGATCTCGGAATACCCATAGTTGAGTTGGGGGATCTGTACAACATTGAAGATTTAGTCTTCTTATCCCTTGAGTACGATCGAATTATTAAACCCCAGCGATTTAAGTCAAACAAACTTTATAATCTGCATTTTTCACTCTTACCAGCATACAAAGGTGTCTTTACATCAATTTTGCCGATTCTGCATGGTGAACGTCAAACTGGAGTAACATTGCACAAGATCGACAATGGTATAGATACTGGTGACATTTTGCATCAAGAGCATATCGAAATTACAGCGGACTTAAATTCTTTTCAGCTTTACAAACGTTACTCGGATCTCGGTTACAAATTACTTGTTAAGAATTTTGACAAGATCATTGAAGGTGAGTTTGCTGAGACGCCGCAAAGCCCAATAGGGTCGACATACTATTGGCGATCTGCGATTGATTTATCGGCTCTTGAAATTGAGTTCAATACCACTGCGTATCAAGCTCACAACAAAATTAGGGCTTTGAGATTTCGCCCATATCAAATGCCACGATTTAATGGGCGGGCAATATCGCACAGCGTGTTAACGAATTCAAAATCATCTAAGAAGCATGGCACATTTGAGTGTCTAAGTGATGGTTCATACTGTGTGAGCACTATCGATTACGATATCACATTACATTTAGACAGACTAGACACACTGCTTGAAGCGGCAAAGGCGGACGATGTTGTGTACGTAGACAAATGTCTGCAACTGGGTTACGATCTGGATGACAGAAACAGCAAGGGTTGGTCACCACTCATCGCTGCGACCTACAATGAGTCGTGGAAGGTGTTTAATTATTTGCTCAACAAGGGTATCAACGTTGATTCGTGCAATAATAACGGCACAACTCTACTCATGTATGCCATGACCGCGGCTAATCGAAGTGGTGACCTTCGATTCATGCAAAAATTAATAGAAAAGGGGGCAAGCATAGATCAAGCCGATTTTAGTGGGAAGAATGTTTTCGACTATATGGCGAACATCAATAATCCAACTGTAATCGACCTATTAACCCATGAAAGACAGAAAATCGACTAATTAAATAAATGCAGAGTCGTACATAAAATGAGCTCCCAAAAATCCTATTCCCAAATACTTAAAGCCTCCTCCATCATGGGCGGTGCGGCTGGGATCAACATGATCTTGGGGATGGTGCGCGTGAAGTTCGCGGCAGTTTTGATCGGCACGACGGGCGTCGGCTTATTGGCCAGTTTTACAGCAATACAGGGTTTCATTGGCACGATTGCCGGCATGGGCATCCAGTCGAGCGCGGTGCGTGATGTGGCCGCTGCTGTCGGCAAAGGGGACCAGGAGGCCATCGGACGCGCAGTTTTAACCCTGCGTCGGGTGTGCTGGCTCACCGGTTTGACGGGCATGCTGGCGATGATGCTGCTTAGCCCCATGCTCAGCCAGCTCACGTTTGGTCACCAAGATTACGCCATCGACATCACAGCACTTGGAGTGATCATATTGTTTGCAAACCTCTCCGGTGGGCAAATGGCCCTCATCCAAGGCATGCGCCGCATCGGCGACATGGCACGGGCCAACGTCATAGGAGCCGCCATTGGCACGGTCTCTGCCATCGGGTTCTACACGTGGTTGGGCATGCGTGGTATCGTGCCCTCTTTAGTTACCGTGTCAGCCATTGCACTTGTCATTTCCTATCATTTCGCTAAACGGATTCCAGTTCCCGTGGTAAGCCTGAGCTGGAAGCAAACGTTCGAAGAAGCCGGTGGCATGGTCAAACTTGGACTTGTGTTCATGTGGAACGGTCTGCTGTTGAGCGCAGTGACGTACGCAACCGTTACATTGATCACTCAAATCAACGACCTTCAGGCAGTGGGTATCTACAGTGCGGCGTTTGCTCTGTCCGGCGTCTTTGTAAATTTTGTGCTTAGCGCGATGGGGGCCGATTATTACCCGCGCTTGACCGGAGTAGCAGACAATAAACAAGCCGTGAATCGAATGGTGAATGAGCAGACAGAAATTGGACTACTGCTCGCTGTACCCGGTTTATTGGCAACGTTGGCGCTTGCACCCTGGTTTATCCGAATCTTTTACACGATCGATTTTCTTCCAGCTGTGGAACTGCTCCAATGGTTCATTCTCGGCTGCCTTGGCCGGGTAATTTCTTGGCCAATGAGTTATGTGATGCTGGCTTTAGGCAAAGGTAATTGGTACTTTGCCACCGAGACAAGCTTCAATATTCTCCATGTTGTATTGATCACAATAGGGTTGTCCCTGTTTGGATTGATTGGTGTGGCCTACGCATTTTTCGTTCTGTATATCGGCTATACAGCGGCCGTGTACGCGGTAGCTCGTCATCTGACAGGCTTCAGTTGGTCAAGAGATGCACGGGCTTTGAATGCCACGGCCATTTTGTCATTGGGTTTGACATTGGCAGTAGTTTTGAACCTGGCAGCTTGGCCTGCAACAATCGTCGGCGGTCTTGTTACCCTGATCACAACAGCATACAGCCTGAGGGGTCTGGTGCTTCGTTTGGGTGATGACCACATTATCAGTGTAATAGCCCACAAAATTCCCGGATTGCGGTTCGTCGTACATGCTTAGGCAGCAACATTGCCAAGTTTCAACAGAACTGAGATACCGTTGAACATCCCCTTCCTCAACCTCGAACCCATGCATGTTGCTATCCGCGAAGAGCTGGAGGCGGCATTTCGGGAGGTGCTCGACAGCAACTGGTTCATTTTGGGTCCTCAGGTGGAGGCGTTCGAGCAGGAGTATGCCGCGTATACGGGGACCAAATACGCCGTGGGTGTTAGCAACGGCCTCGATGCCCTGGTGCTGTGCCTGCGCGCTTTGGGGGTTGAAGCCGGCGACGAGGTGATCGTGCCCTCGAACACCTACATCGCCACCGTGCTCGCGGTGACCCACGTCGGTGCGACACCCGTATTTGTGGAGCCACGCATCGACACGTACAACATCGATCCATCGCTGATCCCAGCTGCCATCACCAAGCGCACCAAAGCTATCATGCCCGTGCATCTGTACGGACAGGCCTGCGAAATGGATGCCATCATGGACATCGCCCATGCACACAATCTCCTTGTGGTCGAAGACAATGCCCAGGCCCACGGGGCAACCTGGAAGGGGAGGCGTACCGGCAGCTGGGGACACCTCAATGCCACCAGTTTTTATCCGGGCAAAAACCTCGGCGCCCTCGGCGATGCCGGCGCCGTAACCACCGACGATCCCGACTTAGCCCACAAGGTGAAGGTGCTGCGCAATTATGGAAGCCAAAAAAAGTACCTCAACGAAGTGGTGGGGTACAACAATCGTTTGGATGAACTGCAGGCTGCCTTTCTGAAAGTCAAGCTCAAATACATCGAGCAATGGACCCGCGAACGCCAACAGATAGCATCTTGGTACGATGCAGCTCTAAAAGAAGCATTAGGCATCACATTGCCAAGAACCCATTCCGACGCCAGCCACAGTTACCATCTGTACGTCATCCGTACCCAGCGGCGTGTTGAGCTTCAGCAACGGTTAGCAGATCACGGAATTGGGACGCTTATCCATTACCCGATACCGCCGCATCTTCAAGAGGCGTATAAAGACCTGGGCTACAAAGAAGGCGACTTCCCCATCGCTGAAGAACTTGCCATAACTATGTTGACTCTGCCGATGTGGCCTGGGATGGTTCAAGATCAGGTCAAATCTATCTGTGATAACCTTCATGTCTGAATCCGATATCGAACTACCACCTCTGGAAGAGCGTCCATTGGTCACCTTCGCCCTGTTTGCGTACAATCAAGAAAAGTACATACGCGAGGCAGTAGAGGGAGCTTTTTCGCAGACGTACGAGCCCTTGGAGATCATTTTGTCAGATGACTGCTCAACTGATCGAACGTTTGAGATTATGCAGGAGATGGCAGCTGAGTATAAAGGGCCACATAGGTTGGTGTTGAATCGTAGCCAGAACAATTTAGGCCTTAGTGCCCACATCAATAGCGTGGTTTCACGTGTGAATGGTGAATTGATTGTTCTCGCAGCAGGTGATGATATATCCAAGTCGCATAGAACGGTATCGCTTGTTTCACAATGGGTAAGTGATGAAAAAAAGGCAGACCTACTTTGCTCAGATTACACTGCAATTGACTCTGAAGGTGAAATAATCGGTGAGGGTAAAGGATGGTTTTCAGATGATATCAACGTTGAGTGGATTGCAAAAACAGGTCATTCGGCAATTGGGGCAACAGTATCTTGGACAAAGAAATTAATTTCACAATATGAATCTTTACCTCAGGGGCTTATACACGAGGATCAGGTGATGCAGTTTCGTGCCGCTATGCTTGGTGGAATTCGATATGTCCAACAATCATTGATCTTTTACAGGAAAGGCACTAGCTACTGGGTTGATAGGAAAAAGTTGAATAATAGTGAGGCGATTAAGAAGAGAACAATTAAACACCACCACAATCAGATTGTTACAGCTAATCAACAATTGCAAGATGCGCTAAAAATGAAAAGGTATGACTTAGCTCGGTTAGTAGTCTCTAGATTTTCTTATAACATAAATATTTATGATATTTATAAAAATGATCACAGTATATATAAAGATATAATTAATTTATATACTAAAAGAATTAAATTTAGGACGGCGTTGAGAATACTTCTACATAAGCATGCTCCCAAAATACATAATTTAATGATCGCACATAGGGCGAAAAATAGTCGTAATAATGTTGAATTCTATACTTAAGAATTAATATTGAAACGGACGCTTAAAATATCATTCTTTTTGCCAAGCTTGGGTGGTGGTGGCGCTGAACGCGTAGTCATTCGACTTGCTTCAAAAATCTCTCAACTTGGGCACGGCATTGATATTGTTGTCATGTCCGCTCATAATGTTAAGTACCTTGATGAGTTGTCGCCAAACGTTCGATTAGTTGACCTAGGAGTGCCAAGACTTTGGACGAGTCTGCCGGAATATCGCCGTTATCTGATACAAAATCGACCAAATATTGTCATTTCATCCATGCCACTAGCTAATGGCATCGCTGCATGGGCAAAGCGATTGGGGACGATAGATCACAAATTAATTATCACGGAGCATAATGCAATCTCTATGGCATTTGGTGATCTTGAAATACCTCGATACAGACCATTAATGTGGGCAATCCGCCCTGGTTACCGTTACGCAGATGCAGCTGTTGGTGTTAGCGATGGTGTTGTTGAAGGGCTACGAAACAAAACAGGGGTAAATCCAGATAAAATCCATCGAATTTACAATCCCGCATGGTCTGTCGAGATGGAGGAAAAAGGCAAAGAAAGTATTGAGTTGCCCCCCCCCTTGGGCGCTTGTACTCATCCAATAATCATTTCTGCTGGACGCTTAGAGCTACAAAAAGATTTTGTGACACTCATACGAGCATTCTCAATGATCAGAATGAAGCGTCAGGTGAAGCTAGTGATTTTGGGCGAGGGCAGCCTTAGGTCAAAACTTGAAGTCCTAGTGAATGAGCTTGGTGTATCGTCTGAGGTATACTTTGCAGGTTTTCAGGAAAACCCTTTCGCTTGGTTTAGCAGGTCAAGTGTATTTGCACTCTCCTCGATTTATGAAGGTTTTGGTAACGTATTGGTTGAGGCGATGGCATGTGGTACACCTGTTGTTAGCACTAACTGTCCCTCTGGCCCATCAGAAATTCTAGATAATGGCCAGTTTGGAGAGTTGGTGTCAGTTGGTGACTACATTGCTTTAGCAAAAGGGATTGAGCGGACTTTGGACTCACCAAAATCAGCAGATGCATTGAAGGCGAGAGCTCGTGAATTCTCAATCGAGGCATCGGTCAATTCCTATCTCGAATTGATCGAATCATTAGACCGTAGTAGCTATTAATTAGTGCTGGCCCAAACCGATGTAATAAACCCACAGCAAATGTCACCAGGTAATAACTATTCGGTTTTTGATAGAGTATCTGTCGTTGTATTGTGTTACAATCGTGCTGATGAAGTTTCAATAAACATACCACCTCGTATTCAAGACGTCAAAGACTATGGAATGGAGTTGATAGTAGTAGACAATCATTCTAATGACGGGACAAGAGAACTACTAGAAAAATACTATGATGAAGATCAATGTTTCACATTAGTGATGAACGATTCGAACTTAGGTGTAGGGGCAGGTCGCAACTCGGGTTGGGAAAAATGCACTAGGGAAATAGTAATCACTATTGATGAGGATACAAGAATTACGTCTGAACAACTTTGTAAACTGGCAGAAGAACTTTTGCAATCAAATCGTATTGGTATTTTAACGCCAGTAATGTATGATTTAAAAACTAACCGTTTGATTTCAACAATTCTTGAAGCTCCTTTTTTAGTAACAAACTTTTTGGGTGCATGCTATGCAGTACGAATGGAAGTTATACGAGATGCCGGTTATCATGATCCCAATTGTGACTTTGGTGGGGAGGAGCTCGATTTGAGTATTCGAGCGAGAAACGCTGGTTGGGAAGTGGTACAGCTTGCCAGTATGAGGGTTGCACACAACGGGCGCCAGCGCGAAGCTAATGACGTCGTTCCAATAATGAGGCGTTTGCCATGGACACGAAATCACGCAAGGGTAATATGGAGGCATTTTCCATACCACCATGCATTAAGCTGGAGTTTAATCATCTTGGCACAACAACTTAAATATTGTTTACGAAACTTTAGATGGCTCGAGGTGCCCAAAATCGTGGTTGCATGGTCGTCGGGTGTAAAAGAAGGCATTCAATTGCACAGCAGAGTTCGAAATTCTGTAACCAAATTTTACAAAGATCGACTGGGCGTCTTGTATTACATACGAAGATTGATGGTATCTAAGCAATAAAATAAACTGGACTGAATCAACAGTACGTGGCCTCCATCATTAAACTAGATCGATCGTCAAACCTCAAGTTTACGTATGCATACTTGATTCCGGTGACAGCTATTGCGTTGCGGCTATCCTCACCCGTTACCGCCGACATCAGTTATCTCTTCTTGGCCGTATTTGCACTATTTGGAAGAGCTCAAGCAATACAAGCTTTGGCCCTCTCGTGGTTGTTCACAATGTTCAGCTCCGGTATCGCACCCGATGCAGCGTACGCCAACATAGGACGCTATGCCGTAATTGCAGGAGCGAGTTTTTCGGTTTTTGTACGTAGCTCCTTCTTCAACTTCCGTGTTCCGTTCGAGCCATACATAAAGGCAACCCTTGGCCTCGGGGTATTTATCATTTTACACTCGGTGCTCTTCAGCAACTTAATCGATGTCTCAATTCTCAAAGCAGTATCATGGACTGTGGTGATGGTTACGCTTTTTTCAGCTTGGTCTCGTTTGCCTAATACAGAGGCTGAAGCGCTAGAGAATTGGTTGCTCGTGGGTTTGATCCTGATCATGATCACAAGTTTGCCATTTTTGGTACTCCCTCAGGGTTACCTTAGAAATGGTACTGGATTTCAAGGCATTTTAAATCATCCCCAAGCATTCGGACCTACCATGTCATTATTGGCAGCATGGATATTTAGCCGCACCGTATCACGATATCCCCCGCCTTGGTTGAGTATCGCTACAGGAGTTGTAGCCCTAGTTTTTGTCGTCATGTCTGAAACTCGAACAGCGGGGGTAGCCTTGGTTTTTGGTATCATAATTGCCTTACTATCGAAATCTTTTTTTCAAGCTAAATCACTGTTCAGCGTGGCACCTGCCTTTCGGAGTTTGCGCTTTCAGGGCCTCCTTTTTTTGACGGTACTCTCTTCATTTACTGCCGGAGCTCACTTCTCCGATTTGGTTACAAATTATATTACTAAAAGTGGACGCGCAGAGGTAAGTGGGTTAATAGAGGCGTATGATCTATCGCGGGGGAGGCTAATGGATGATATGTGGTTGAATATCGAAGAGAATCCTTGGTCTGGAATCGGCTTTGGAATTCCATCTAGCCTTTACGATTTTCAGGTTGTGCGCGACCCACTCTTTGATCTGCCGATTAGTGCGACCGTTGAAAAGGGAGTTGTGCCATTAATGGTGTTGGAGGAATTGGGGGTTATAGGGGCCTTTTTTGTTTTGCTCTGGCTTTGGCTATTGGTACGAAATTCATACGCGCGGGGTACAACTGAATTATCTGTTTTACTCGTCGCCTTTTTCATCAATTTTGGTGAAGCGATTTTATTCTCACCAGGGGGTATGGGTCTGTTGCTTTTAGTGCTTATAAGTTGGGCGGTTGCCAAGCCCGTGCTAAGCACAAGGTGATGTTTATCAATGAAAAGATTCAACACCATATGGTTTTGGCAACGTATCTTGAGCCCACACATGGTTGCGTTGGCCGCGTCGCTTGCAGATCGGGGTTACGACGTCACATACGTTTCGAATACCGTGTTATCAGAAGATCGTGTGGCCCAAGGTTGGGAGGCTCCCGATCTAGGAAATGCCAAACATATACTGGCACCCACAAAGAAAGAAGTGGTCGAGCTAGCTTCTCAGGTGCAGACTGATACCATTCATCTTTGCCAAGGTCTGAGGGGAAATGGCCGAGGATATTATGCACAG
>CAYZWQ010000022.1:0-24152 GCA_964481355.1 uncultured Chitinophagales bacterium | reverse complement strand
TATTAGCCGACATGTTCATGCCCCCGTCAACCATCGAATATGTCACATTTCAACGACCCGTCACGAATTGACGCCCTGAAGCAGATCAGGGGCGAGATCACCCGCGTCGACGAGCAGATATTGAATCTGCTGTCGGAGCGACGCCGGCTCAGCCACGCCGTCGCTGCCACGAAGGACGTGAACACGGCCGTGATTCGCGACCCTTCGCGCGAGGAGGACCTGCTGGTGAGCCTGGTGCAGAACGGCCGGCAGAAGGGCCTCGACTCCCATTTCGTCACAAGGGTCTTCCACGAGATCATCGACGACTCGGTGCGCATCCAGCAGGAGTATTTCCAGCGTGCCATCCATCAGGGCGACACCCCCGCATTACGGGTGGCCATTCAGGGCATCGAGGGCTCCTACAGCTCCAATGTCACCAAAAAGTACCTGTCCAGGCGCAATGAGGGGCACATCCTCGTAGAGTGCCAGCGCCATGACGAGGTCATAGAGGCTGTGGAACAAGGCAGGGCTGACCTGGGTATCTTGCCTATCGAGAACACGAACACGGGGGCCTACGGCGAGGTCTATGACCTCCTGCTCCAGACCAACCTTCACATCGTCGGCGAGGAGAAGATCGAAATCCGCTACTGCCTTCTGAGCCCCCAGGTACAGCCGATTGCCAACATCAGGAAGATCTACTGCCACGCCCAGGCCGCTGCCCAGTGCAGCCAGTTTCTTGCCAAGTTGCCGGACGTCGTGATCGAGAACTACCCCGACTCGGCCGTTTCGGTGCGCAGGCTCAAGGAGGAGGGCATTTCCGAGTATGCAGCAATCGCAAGCGAGGAGGCGGCGAATCTGTACGGTCTGAACATCCTCTCCACACAGATTGCCAATACGAGCAGGATCTACACCAGGTATATCGTCGTGTCTCGCAAGGCGACGGAGGTGGACCAGCGCATCCCGTGCAAGACCTCCATCGTGATGGCCACCCACCACAAGGCGGGAGCGCTGCTCGAGAGCCTGCAGGTGTTTCGCGACCATGAGATCAATCTGGCCAAGCTGGAGTCGAGACCCATCGAGGGCAACCCGTGGGAGGAGCTTTTTTACGTCGATTTTGACGGCAACCTGGCTGACCCGTCCATCAGGGAGGCCATGAACAAGCTGGCGACGGTCACCCGGTTCCTCAAGGTCTTGGGCTGCTATCCAGCAGGCGAACTCAGCAGGACCCAGCCTCCGAAGAAACGCATCCGTGCCCAGGAGGCTAAAGTCGACCCTGAAACCGCACCTGCAGCCGCGAAGGTGGCAAGGATGTCGTTTCAGGTGCACGGGCACCTGATCGGAGGCGACCAGCCCGTGTTCATCGCGGGTCCCGACACATTTGGAAGCATGTCTCAATTCAGTCGCCTCGCCAGGGTGGCGCGCGACAGCGGCGTGGACATGCTTCGAATTGGCTGTACGGGTGCCATGGGAGACCTGGCGCTGCGAACGGCCGTTGAGGAGACCGACCTCATGATGGCCCGGGAGACCGCCGACGGATACGACATGGGGCTCATCACGGAAGTGAGCTCATCCAACGAGATAGAGCTTGTCGGCAAATACGCCGATATGATTCAGGTTGGGGCATGGAATATGCGCAACACCCCGCTCCTCAAGGAGTTGGGACGCCAGACCAAGCCCGTTCTGCTGTACCGGAACATCGCGTCTGGAATCGAGGAGTTTGTCGAGGCGGCAAATTGGGTTCTCAGCGGCGGCAACAGGCAGGTGGTTCTGTGCGATGCCGGCATCAAGCGCTTCGACGGATCGGCCCGCACGATCATCGACCCCGCGTCGATCTGCGAGCTGTCTGACATGACGGGCCTGCCTGTCATCGTCGATCTGCGGCATGCGGCAAAAGACAGGCAGCAGCAGATCCGTTTGGCGACCTCGTTGAAATCATTGCCCATTGCGGGGCTTTTATTCTCGACCGATTGGCACCACAGCACCGACGAGGCTTCCTTGAGGGGTCTTTCCGCTGAACTTAATGAAACTATCATGGCCATCGAAGGCCAACTTCCATCTTAAATCAGACATCCTATGCGTAGTTCATTCTCGATTGTTGCCCTTCTCGCGCTGTTGGCAACCGCTTCATGCACTCCAACTGCAACCGAAACGGCTGAACGAGATCACTTTCCAGGATCCAAGCTGCACAAAGTGGGTGCGGTGCTCACACTTGGCGAGCCTGGCTCGTTCGACGACGGGATGGTCGAGTCGCCCGTGGTATGGTTCGACGAAAATGCGGGCCGCTACGGAATGGTGTACACGGCTTACCACCGCATCGACACGACGACGCGCGGTTACAAGGCCGTCGATCGTCCACAGGTCGGCCTTGCGTGGAGCGACGACCTTGTGAACTGGGAGCGGGATCCGCGCAGCCCCATTTTTGGACCCAGCGACGACCCCGACTCGCCCGATTCGCACGGTACGCCGGGTCCGTACATGTGGTACGAAAATGGAACGTACTATCTGTATTACTTCGGTACGACAGACTCTGGATATGAAAGGGGCATGAAAACGATGAACATGGCCACTTCGACCGACTTGGTGAACTGGACCAGGAATCCCAACAACCCGATCATCAGACCCGAGGGCGACGGCTGGCGTAACGAGGCCATCTGGCATCCGAACATCGTGAAGGTCGACGGCCTCTACTACATGTTTTTCAATGCTTCGGGTGTCATCGACGGACATCATGAGGAGTACATTGGCTACGCCACCTCGACCGACCTCGTAAACTGGGATGTCGACGACGAGAACTCCCCCGTTGTCGTGGGGAGCATGGAAGACGGCACGTGGGATTCTACTGGACGCGCCGGAGACCCCAGCCTCTACAAAGTCGGCAACAAGTGGTACATGGCTTGGTACGGTTGGGACCGGAAAAACGCCCAGGATGGGCTGGCTTGGACAACGGAGGAGGAATTCCCCCTGAACTGGCGCCAATACGAGGGCAACCCGGTGCTTCGTTTGGGAGAGCCCGGCGAGTTTGACGCGCAGCACGCCCACAAGCCGTTCATTTTCCGCACCGAGGACCGCCATTTCCATTTCTATACCGCCGTCGACACCATGGAGACGCGCGTGATAGGCCTTGCCGTTTGGCCACCATTTGATTGACGCGGTTCGGATTAACAAAAACGGTGCGCAAGTTTCACCTTACGCACCGTGTGTTAACTTACTGAACTGCGAACAATGCTGTAGTTAACAGCTTCTTCCGCCCAACTAAATGGGCAATTTGTTTGGTTTGCCACGGCGCAGAGCGCACTTGCATCTGTAGTAAAATGATTATGATGTAGAAACGACGTTCACACTGTTTTTCGACGACACTAACAACTGTTTGTTAACATAATGAACAATAGGGTGCATTGTCAACGATTATGGTTGCGTAATCTCAATAATTGGCGCTGAAGCGAATATTTTTACATAAGTGATGCAACAATTCTGTCGCCAAAGGCACAGACTCATTCTGTACTTTTAAGGCAAAGATAGTATCTTGGCTCTCAGGGTGCAGAACGTTCAAATAATGCAAATCGAAGTATAGGGAGAATATGGAACAGGGTAACAGTTACAATCAGACCGACACTACAATCTTGCAGGGAAGGCTCCGCGAAATGTCGAAGCACATGGGTTTTGTGGGCATGTTCTGCATCATATACGGCGCAATCGCATGCCTGAGCATCGTGGGCGCCATCATTGGGATACCGTATATCATTGCGGGTCTTCGTATCAGGGAATCGGCCGATTCCTATCTTGCTTTTTCCAGAAGCAGCGACGCACGCCAGCTCTTGACCGCATTCGAAAAGCAGAGCTCCTTCTTTTTCATCATGAAAGTGCTCATCATCATCGCGCTGGTGATTTTTGCCCTCTATTTGGTCGTACTGGTCGGCTTGTTCGCCTTCATGGGGTCGGAATTCATCGATTCGCTCGACAGCTTCTAAGACTCGTCGTCCCTGCGGTAAATCCTGTTAAGCAGGTGAACCAGCAGGCGCTTGAGCTCGTTCAGGTCGTCGTCGTCGAGGCGGGTGAACAGTGCGCGGTTGAACCGGTGCCGTACAGGTTCCATCTTGTGGATGATCTGCCATCCCTTCGAGGTAAGATGCAGACGTTTGCGCCTGCGGTCTTCCGGATCGAAGCCCTGTTCCACAAGCCCCTTCTTGATGAGCGAGTTGACCAGGACCGTAATATTCGGCCTTGAAACCCCCAGGGATTCTGCAATTTCGCTCGCCAGAAAACCGCGCTCGCTTCTTAGTTGCTCCATTCTGGGTATATTTGGGTCGCCCCCTATGAAGAGAAGGATGAGCCATTGTTGCGTGGTCAACGACACTTGGTCGGCAATGATGTCGCCGTTCCGCTGCATTTGGTTGGCAAGGTTCAGCAACAGGAACACGAGCGATTCCTCAAGCGTTTTTTGGATGGTGTGTTCTGACACGACGATGCTCCCTGTGCGTTTGATGTTGGTGCCACGCAATTAGTTAATATAATATACTATTTTGCATCTTAACTATGCATTCCCTCAGCAGACATGACTTAGACTTCCGGATGTATTCAGAGAGGTCGCGTTTACACCGGGAACGTGTCGAGGCGATGCTAGGATCGTACTACGAGGACCGCGGACGTGGGGTGAGGCATGCGGTGCTCGACTTCCTGGTCGAGTACTATTCCTTCAGGAAATCCAAATTAGGCACATTCACTCCCGGCTACGGAGTGGCGGTGAAACATGCAGCGGGCGAACAGCTGGCCGGCAACTTTTGGAGGACGGCACACGGCCAGAGCTTCGTCTCGACCGACGCACTGAGCCCCAAAAAGAGAAACGGATTCAGATGGATCCATGGCCTTCTCACTGCCGTCAACCAACGCCCACCTGTGTTTCATTGCCATGGCATGCATGAATGGGCGATGGTCTATCAGGCAGCCGAAAGGAGGCATCCTTACTTGCAATTGCGCCTGCCACAGGCAGAAATCGACCGTTTTGTGCAATCGCAGCCTATCGGGTGCTCGCATGTGGATGCGTTTCGTTTTTTCACCGAGCCGGCGCGTCCATTGAACCGTTTTCAGCCCACCCGAGACAACCAGGTTGATCTTGACCAGCCAGGCTGCCTGCATGTGACGATGGATCTTTATAAGTGGGCTTACAAAGGGTGGCCGTGGATATCGTCCGACATCCTCGCCGACGCCCTTGAACTTGCCATCGACACACGTGTCCTCGACATGCAGGCAAGTCCATACGACGTGGGCATGTACGGATATGAGCCAGTGCCGATCGAAACCGCGTCGGGTCGCAGACAGTATGCATCCCGGCAAGAGACATTGAGCCGTCGTGCCGAGCCAATACGCAAACGGCTGATTGCAGCCTACGAAAGGCTGCTTGAACAGGATCTCCATGCTGGTGACGATACGTAAAAGCGTCTGTTCGCATGGCGGCCACAATGCTTTGCATTCAGGCGCAGTTAAAGGTATTTTACTCGCCTGAATAACAAATACACTCCGACATGACCAAAGCGCTCCCGATAATTTCATTGGCATTGCTGCTGGCATCCTGCACAGGCGGATCCAAAGTGGCTATTGCCCCTCAGGTCCAAGACGACGTCATTCACGCCGACCCCGTCGTCCACATGAACTCACAGAGCCATTGGGTAGATGCGGTCATGGCCTCATTGACACCACGCGAGCGCATTGCTCAGCTGTTCATGGTGGCAGGGTATTCGAATAGGGGGCCATCGCATGCCGACAGCCTCGAGTTATTGGTTAGGGAGGTCGGCATCGGGGGTGTGGTCTGGTTTCAAGGTGGTCCCGTGAAGCAAACGGCCATCGCCAACCGCATGCAGCAGGCAGCCAAAGTGCCGCTTCTTTATGCCATGGACGCCGAGTGGGGTATTGGGATGCGTCTTGACAGCACGGTGAGTTTTCCCTACCAGATGTCGCTGGGGGCGATTCCAGACGAGGCATTGGTCGAGGAGATGGGCGGGCTCATTGCCGGCGACTTCCGCCGTCTCGGGATGCACGTCAATTTCGCCCCGGTCGCCGATGTGAACAACAATCCTGCCAATCCGGTGATCAGCTACCGTTCGTTCGGCGAAGACCGAGGCAATGTGGCCACCAAGGCGACGGCATATACTGCTGGATTACAGTCGCATGGAATCCTGACGTCGGGCAAGCATTTCCCCGGCCATGGCGATACGGATGTCGACTCCCACTATGCCCTCCCGCTCATCAAGCATGACCGCAGCCGGCTCGACTCACTCGAGCTCTACCCGTTCCGCAGAATGCTCGACAGTGGGCTTGCTGGCGTCATGATCGCCCATTTAAGCATCCCCGCACTCGACAGTACCCCTAATTTGCCATCAACCTTATCGGAACCGATTGTGACCGGGATCCTCCGAAACGAGCTTGGGTTCAACGGGCTGGTCTTCTCCGATGCCATGAACATGAAGGGAGTGACCGATCACTTCCCCACCGGCGAGGCCGAAGTACGTGCACTGCTCGCCGGCAACGACATACTCGAGCTCACGCCGAACATACCGAGGGCGATCGATTCGATCGAGGTGGCCATTCGTGAAGGACGCATTTCGCAGGAATTCATCGACGCCAAAGTTCGAAAAGTGCTTGCCGCCAAGCAATGGGCCGGACTCGACAAATGGAAGCCTGTCGATCTGAACAACTTGCACCGTGACCTCAACAGTGAGGCATCGGCCAGGCTAAACAGGCAGCTGGCTGAAAATTTTGTGACACTCGCACGTCACAACACCGACATGTTGCCCCTCGACGTTTCCAAGCGAGTGGCGGTTTTGTCAATTGGGCCCATGGAGCGTTCGCGTTTCCAAATCAGCCTTGGCGACGGTTTTTATCCCTACTGGCTGAGTTGGCAGACCAGCGAGGCCATGGCCGATGCCATTGCCGAAGCCCTCAAAGGCTACGATCAGGTTGTGATCGCCGTCCATGACGTGAGGAGAAGGCCCCTGAACAGGTTGACGGTTCCGGAATGGCTCCAGCGTCTGATTTCAGAGCAGTCGGAGCTTCCGAATCGTGCGATGGTCTTGTTCAGCAACCCTTACACCTGGCTGCAGATCGAAGGTGCTGACAATTTTGAAACGCTGGTCTTCGCCTATGAGAACACGGAGTTCAGCCAAACGGCCGTAGCCGACATCCTCCTTGGAAAGAAGCCGGCCGTGGGCCGTCTTCCGGTATCGTTGAGTCCCAACCTGAGGTATGGAGCCAACGTGCGCATCCAATAACATACGTCAACATCCATTCATGGGCTACACTCACACTACCTTGTTACACATGAAACTTTTTGTCTTCGCCGCCGCACTCCTCCTGAGTCCCATCGTGTGCGCTCAAGCCCAAAACTCGCCGGTATTGAAAGATGTCGGCCCCATAGCCGTGATCATCCAGGATTTGGATCCTGATGCCGTGCGCGACGAATTCAACGTCGAACTGATACGCACCGACATCGAAGTGGAGTTGCGCAAGGCCGGGATACGTGTTGTGGACCGTGCGCAGCTCGACGACAGCTCCGGACGCCCCTATCTGTTTTTGGTAGTAAGCACACTCAAGGGCACACTGAACACCTACACGTACAGCATGGAGCTTCGTTTCCACCAAAATGCATCGTTGACACGCAACCCCGACGTGACATTGAGCGTGTCAACCTGGAACAGAAGCGTCATCGGAAGCGAGCGCGGCAACCGTCTCCCCCTGTTGCGCGACAAGATCAAGGAGATGCTCCAACCCTTCATCAACGAATACCTCGCAGCAAACCCCCGATAGGCCATGAAATTTCGCAAACTGGGATCGACCGAACTTGAGCTGTCTGTCATCACCTTCGGCGCCTGGGCCATCGGTGGCTGGATGTGGGGTGGCACAGACCGAAAACAGGCCATCGAAGCCATACGGGCATCGATCGATGCGGGCGCCACAAGCATAGACACGGCTCCCATATATGGCATGGGACTGAGTGAGGAGCTTGTTGCCGAAGCCCTTCATGGCGTTCCGCGCGACAGGGTTCAGCTGCTCACGAAGTTCGGGCTGCGTTGGCGCACGCCAGACAAGGGTGAGCAGCCTGAAGCCGAAGATGCCGAAGGCAACCCACTTGTCGTGTATCGCCATGCAGGCAGGGACAGCATCATCAAAGAATGTGAAGACAGCCTCCGACGCCTCAAAACCGACCACATTGACCTTTACCAGCTCCACTGGCCCGACAAGCAGATTCCCATCGACGAGACGATGGAGGCCGTGGTGCGACTTTTGGAGCAGGGCAAGATTCGTCACGCCGCTGTGTGCAACTACGATGCATCCCAAATGGAGGAGGCCCTGAAGACGGCGCCCATTGTTTCGAACCAGGTTCCTTACAGCATGGTGCTGCGCAACATCGAGAAGGAAGTCGTACCCTTTTGCCTGAAGCATCGTTTGGGCATTCTGGCATACAGCCCCCTGCAGCGGGGTCTTCTCACAGGCAAGATGAAGCCCGGCCAATCCTTTCCCGAGGGTGACCATCGTGAAGGAAACCGTTTTTTTACGGATGATGTTGTGACCCGAACCAACAACTTCCTGAGCATGATTCGACCCATCGCTGAGAGGCATCATGCAACACTCGCCCAGCTTGTGCTCGCGTGGACGATAGAGCAACCCGGAATCACGGTTGCTCTGGCCGGTGCCCGAAACGCTGAGCAAGCGACTCAGAACGCCAAGGCCGCCGACGTCCACCTGTCTCCCAAGGAAGTGGCGGACATTACAAGCCTGCTCAGTGATTTCGGTTTCTGATTTTTGCGCTGTTCGCCATGAAGTATGCGTTCATTCTGAATCCTGCGGCGAACAACCACAAAAACCGGGAGCGTGGCGAAAGGCTTGAGTCGATCATCAGAATCAGTTATCCAAATGCGCACATCTCCTATTCCGAGCGACGTGGCGACATCTCTGCAAAAGCCCGGAAACTGACCCTCACGCACGATGTGGTGATTGTGAGTGGTGGCGACGGGTCGGTTAATGAATTAGTTCAGGGCCTGCGTGGGACGGCCTGCATTGGCGGCGTGTTGCCGTCGGGAAGTGGCAACGACTTCTCGCGCGGGCTGGGCTTAATGCTAGACCCTGCCGCCGAACTCGAGCAGCTGAGCGGGCGCAAGATCGTCGGCATGGATTCGGTCGAAGTTGAGGCTGACGGGAACCACCTCATGGTTCAGAATACGCTTGGTGTCGGATTTGACGGCTGGGCCAACCATTTCGCCTCGTCGATCTCCTTCCCAAAAGGAAAACTGAAGTATGTGGTTGCCGCATTGATGGCCGTTTGGCGGCACAGGCCGCAGTCCTTCGAACTCGTTATTGACGGGGTAAATGAGTCGTTAGATGCGTTGATGATCACCCTGGCAAACGGCGGCGTCGAGGGTGGCGGATTTCATGTCGCCCCACATGCCCGGCCCGACGACGGTCTATTGGATGTAGTTATCGTGAAACCGGTCGGGAAGCTCGGATTGGTGTGGCGCCTGCCCTTCCTCCTGTTCCGAAAACAGCCTGCATTCAAGGCATTGGAACGCCGACGGTGCAAAAACATCACGGTTTATTGCCGTGAGGGATTTGCAGCCCATGCCGATGGCGAGAGTCTCGGATTACAGATTAGGAAACTTGACGCCACCTTGGTGCATCAAAGCGCGCGATTTTTGGTGCCGGAGCATTTCGGCAGCTGAACCACATGTAAAATCGTGTAAGTTCCACGCTGTTCGGGATCGATTCGATGGCGGCAACTGTAATATCTTGCGGGTCTTTTCTATATTCAGACTCCAGCGTCGTTACGCACGAATTCACGCCGAACTGCGTTCTACCAAAATATTTGAAATTCAACAGCCAGACTTGGAAGCACAATTACCAGACAGCACCAAATCCCGACTCGAACAAGTGCTCAAGCGCATGGAATCGGGTTGGAAGCTGCTGTTGCTGCGGCGAAACCTCGCCGTGGTGATGGGTGGATTGGCTGTGTTTCTGGCTGGATTTCTGCTGCTATGGGCCTTGGAGTCGCTGTTTTATCTGAGCGCAGCCTTCAAGACGGTTGTGATTGTGATCGCCGGGATGTCGGCCATGGCAGCCTCCTTCTTCACCAGCCGTCATTTGGACAAGCCGCAGTTTCGCAGGTACTATGCAGATCTGGCACGATCTGGCAACAACGAGGCGCTGCGCAATGTGCTCGACATGCACCTTGAGCCTGTAAACGAAAACCTGTTCGTGAGACGAGCAATCGAACAGAACTTGGTTTCTTGCGACGATTCGACACTGCAATTGCAGCAATCTGCCTATGAGCAGAGCCATCCCGCATTCCTCGGTTACAAGAAAGCAGGGTATGCGAGCGGTGTCCTGTTTTTGTTGCTGCTGGTCGCGACCGTCTTCCAAAGCTCGGGCGTGCTGCGCTCGCTTCAATTCTGGAAGACGTTCCAGCCGCCGATACCGTTCACCTATGTCATATCGCCCGGCAACCAAGTGTTGGAACAAGGAAGCGGATTTCAGGCACGGATCCAATTTGAAGGCGAGCTGATACCACGCAATGTGGCGATTGGACTCAAGACACAGGTCGAAAGCGACTATCGACTGCAACAGATGACATCGGTCGACGGAAACACCTTCGTGTCGGAACCGTTCAGCTTTACCAACACGACGGAGTATTTCATTGAGATGGACCGATTCCGCAGCGAGACGTTCACCGTCGAAATACAGTTGCTTCCCCGATTTGAGGACCTTTCTGTGACGGTTACCCCACCTAGACACACCGGCATCGAGCCATCGCGCCAGGCCTATCCCTTTTCTGTGATCGAGGCCTACCCCGGCACTCAGATTGACATCTCGGCCATCGCCAACAAAGCCCTGGCACAGGTTGAATTGATGCGCAGCTCCACGGGCGAGACCATCAACATGGAAAAGGGTCCAGATGACCGATACGCTTTCCAACTGCTCAGTTCTGGCGTCGACACCCTCTCGTTTCATTTGACCGATAGCATCGGTTTTGAAAACCGAAATCCATTTACGTTCGTCATTACGCCCCTAGTTGACAGTTATCCAAGTGTTTACCTCTTGGAACCTCAATCCGAATTGAACCTTCTCAATCCGGAAACAGTGCAGCTGGGATATGAATACAGGGACGATTTTGGGTTCAGCCGCCTTCGAATAAAATATCAGATCAAAAAGGCATTTGGTGCGCCACAGGAGGGCAGCATCAATTTACCAACTCCTCGTGAGCGCAGCGGTCTCGCAATATCTGAATTTGACCTGTCACAGATCGGAGTGCAGCCACTCGACGAAGTGACCTATTGGCTCGAACTGTTCGACAACGACGCCGTGGCCGGATATAAAATGTCGGAGTCGCAACGACAGCGCATAGTCCTGACATCGATGGCCGATTACTTGGACATTGTGGAAGAAAAGGAACGTGATGTGGAGAATGAGCTCCGCAACATGGATGAGCGCTACAGGGAATTCGAGAAACTGATGGAGACGTTCCAGGAAGATCTAAAGACGAACCAGCTTGATGAATTCAGCCAGCAACAGGCACTCGAGGAGTTGCAGGAGCGTCAGGAGAGCGTAAATGAAGCCGCCCGTAAGCTCAAAGAAGAGTTTGAACAGCTTCGGAACGAATTCAACCAAAACGAGGTGTTGTCGCCCGAGACGTTGGAGCAATACCAACAACTGCAAAAGCTGATCGAGGAAATCGACAGCCCTGAGCTTCGCGAGGCGCTCCGGCAGATGCAGGAGTCGTTACAAAACATGGACCAAAACGAGCTGCGCGAGGCCATGCGCAACCTTGAATTCAACGAGGAGCTGTATAAGCAGCGACTCGAAAGGACGCTCGAATTGTTCCGTCAGGTCAAGACGACTGCGGAAATGGACAAACTGGCGCGCAACTACGAGGACCTCGCACGCCGCCAGGAGGAGCTCTCGAAGCAGCAGAGCGGTGAGCAGCAGCGCCAGCAGCAGGAATCCCTCCAAAAGGAATTGGATCAGACCCAGCAGAAACTGGACTCCCTCGATAATGACGCACCCAACAATGCACGCGAGACCCTGGAGAAGCTGAAGGAAGAACTCAAGAAGGACAGCGAGCGAACGAGCGAGCAGATGCAGGAAATATTGGATCAGATGCAGCAACAGCAGCAGGATGGGTCTGGCCAGCAACAGGATCAACAGCAGCAGTCGCCGGTTCAACAGCAGCAGCAAGATGCCGGCGAGCAGCTGCAGCAAATGTCGCAGCGTGTGCGCCAGTCGATGACGTCGATGGGTCAGCAGCAGAACACCGTGAATGCCAACGCACTGCGCTCCATCCTTCGAACATTGCTCCTGCTGTCGGAGTCTCAGGAGGAGATCACCTTGAAGACGGCGCAGCAACCATTTCGGGGTAACGGGTTCGTCGATTTGGCGCGCATGGAGAACAATGTGAACCAGACGTTTGGGACCACGATGGACTCGCTGATGTCGGTTGCATCGAAAGTTCCACAGCTGTCGAACATGATCCTCGAGAAAAAGACACAGGTGCAGAAGAATCTGGACAATTCCCTTCGTTTTCTGGCCGAGAGGGACAACGGAAACGCAAGCGCAGAGACCAGGTTCGTGCTGTCGGGCATCAACGAATTGGGTTCCATGATCGCTAACCTGCTCGATCAGATGGAGAGCCAAAACAACGGCGGGAGCGGCGGATCTGGCTCCATGATGCAACAGATGCAGCAGATGGGCAAAGACCAACAGCAGCTGAACCAGATGATCCAAGACATGATCAACGACATTCAGGGCGAGAGGCTGAGCCAAGACCAGATGGAGCGCCTCAACCAGATGGCGCGCCAACAGAATTCCATCCGCCGCCAGCTCGAGGAAATGCGGCAGAACGGCGGCCTGCCCGAAGGCGACCGCATCATGAGCGAGCTAGAGCGCGTGGCCCAGGAAATGGAGGATGCCATCAACGACCTCAGAGGGGGTCGCATGGACCGCCAGTTCATCAACCGCCAACAGAATATCCTGTCAAGGATGCTCGACGCAGAAAAGGCCCTCCAAGAGCGTGATGAAGATGAAAAACGTAAAGGAAGCACAGGCGACCAGAATTTGAGGGCCCTCCCACCCGAGCTGACGCTCGAAGAGTTGCGCAAACGCATCCGCTCAAGGCTTTCTGACCCCAATATGTCGAAGTTCAGCGACGACTACCAGAAACTGATCGAGAAATACTTCGAGGTTCTCGAGCGAAGGGATCGCTGACTGATGCTTTACGTATGGTTGCGGTTCAACCGCACCAACTCCTCATATGCCAACTTTGTGGCATGCGTGGCCTCGTAGTCGATCACTTTGGCGTATGCTTTCACAATATCGCGAGCGTTGCTCGGAGCATACGAAAGCTTGACGCGCTTCATGGCTGGCAGGTCGCCGGAACTGTCGCCGATGTAGGCCATCTGGTCGAGGGGAATCCCGATTTTTTCGCTTAGCAAGCGCACACCGGTCCCCTTGTTGCAATCGCTTACGATGATGTTTACTGACACGTCTGTATCGTGCACCTCAAAATCGGGATAGTTGGCGGTCACATACGGTTTGACATCGTGGTAGATCCGATGGTTCATCTCGGCCAAGGGGTGTATAAATCCGATGTCCGACTTTTTCGTGAACTCGGCTACGGTGCCCGGGTATTTTGGAATGATGTCTGATACCGCCCATCGTTTCAGCTCGGATATGGCCTCAAGCCTCTCGGCCGTCAGCTCGGGCGCCCAAGTCAGCTCGTTTCTTTGTGTGTGATACAACCCAGCTCCGCTCTCGAAGGCAAACGGCAAGTCGATGCACAACCACTGCGCCACAGCTTCAGCATAGGGTAAGGGCCGACCCGTGCAAATCGTTATGGGCGGTATGCTGACGTCATGCTTGCTGGCAATATTCAGATTGCGGATAACATTGATGGAATCCCAGTCGGGGGTCACAAACGGATGGCTGATGCAACCATCGAGGTCAACCACAAAAAGTCGGATCATGATTTGGGCTTTCTGTAGCGTGGTATTGCAACTGCAAGTCCAATCAGGCACAAGCCGACCAAAGCCACCGTCTGGTACTGGTTTTTGTAGTCGGCATATTCCTGACTTGCAAACTCGCCCTTCTGGAGTTCTCCGATTCGGTTGATGAACGCGTCGAAGTTCTCGTTGCCTCGCTGTATTTCGTAGTATCGGCCGTTGCCGGCATCCGCTATCTTTTGAAGGGTCTCCGATTCAAGTTTGGTCGTGACCACTTCGCCGTCCCGGTCCCTTTTGTATCCCGTCACCCTGCCGGTTTGTCCGTCAGTCTCGGGTATGGTGGTACCTGTGAGTGTACCGATGCCAATAGTGTAGACTTGGACACCCATGTCGACCAGCCCTTTAAGAGACTGTGAATATTCCTGACCGAAATTTTCACCGTCGGAGATGACGAGCAACACTTGGGCTGCATCCGATTCCGATTCGGCATCGATGCCTTCAAAAGCCCTTCGTGCCTCGCTGAATGCCGCATCGAAGTTTGTGGTGGTACTGGGCATCTGTCCGGTGTCGGCGATGTTAAGGAACAGTCTCAGTGCAGAATAGTCGACCGTGAGGGGCGACTGAAGGAATGCCTCGCCGGTAAAGACAATGAGCCCAACGCGGTCGCCGCTGAGCTGGGTAACCAAGCGCATCGTCTCATACTTGGCCTTCTCCAACCTGCTGGGGCTGATGTCCTGTGCGTTCATCGACGACGACAGGTCGAGAGCGATCATGAGATCGATGCCTTGCCGCTTGATCTCCCTCACTTCGGTTCCAATTTTTGGACCCGCAAGAGCAATGATGAGCAAAGAGATCCCCAAAAGCATGCAACCATCCTTGAAACGGCGTCCCGCCTTCCAGTCGCCTTTATAAAGATTGGCAAAAATGGGGTCGTCGATGTATTGTTTTCGCAACTTCATCTTGTACCTGTAGCTCAACACTCCGCCAACGCCTGCAAGCGGAACAAGGATGAGAAGCCATAAGTATGCAGCAGTATCCCAAATCATGGATCGATGATCATTATTTGTAAATCGGTCATATTGTTTCCGGTCGGACCTGTACGGATGAGGGTGTCCACTCCCAAGAAGAAATGATATGCGTCGTTGTCGAGCAGATATCCCTCAGGACTGAGGCCGTGATGTCGTGCCAGAGGCAGCAAGCCGTTATACACAAACGCACCGGCGGCGTCCGTGTTGCCGTCGATACCGTCCGTGCCAATGCTCATGAGCGTCCAAGGTAACGAAAATTCCTCGAGAGCCATCAAAACGAGCAAAGCAAGTTCTTGGTTTCTTCCGCCTTTTCCGCCCCCGGTCACATGCACCTTACTTTCCCCGTGAAAAATCAACACTTGCTTTTCACTCGTCTGCAGTGCTTTCTCCCTTACCCGAGATGCCATATCGCGAGCGACATTCCTAGCAGACGCATCGTATGCGGGATTGTACACCGTTGCACGATATCCGAGTGCCTCAGCCTGCTGGGCAACCTGTGTCGCCATGAGCCCAGAAGAACCGAGCATGACGATCTGGTGATTAAGACCCAGATCAATGTCTGCCTTCGGGTTATCGGGATGCACTCCATCGGCACCATCCCGCAGATACCTCAGCACGGGCATGGGCACTAAAGCTTGGAGACCGTATTTGTCAATCACATTGAGTGCATCGGCAAATGTGGTCGGATCCGGGACGGTCATTCCGCTGCCAATATCGTGCAGGGTGTCGCCGGGCACATCCGAGTAGATGAGGGATACGAGATTCGATGGTTTTAATTTTCGTGCCATTTTGCCGCCCTTGAGCTTGCACAAATGTCTGCGAACGGTGTTGATCTCGGAAATCCCACCCCCCGACCGCAATAAAAGATCGGTCGTTCTGGCAATTTCGTCCACCATAACCCCATCGGGAGGGAGCGTCACCAGCGAGGAAGTACCACCGCTTATGAGTGCCAGAACCAAGGCATCGTCAGGAATCCTGCGCATGAACCGCTCCAGCTCAAGGGATGCGGCCAAAGATGCGGCCGATGGAACGGGGTGGTCGCCTTGAAGGCTCAAGATGCGGCTTGACTCAAAACTGGTACCCGGAGCGGTTACGATCATTCCGTCGTATATAAGATCGCCGAGAATGTTCTCGACGGCCTCGGCCATGGTATGAACCGCCTTGCCGGCACCAATCACCCATATCTGGCGTTGAGCGGTGTCGTAGACCGTGTGATTGATGTGCAGGTGACCATTATCAAGTTTGATAACATTGGATATCCGGTTGCTGGGGTGCATCTGCCACATGGAAGTCCGGAAGATGTTCAGGGCATCCGACTTGTGTCTGGAGAAATATTCCGGGTGCACGATTTGGATCATTGCCTCAGAAACTTCGCTTTAGTCTTACTCTTGCCACGTTCTGAAACAAAACGGTATTGTTCCCTTTTACATGCCTGTAATCTCGAATCAGGTTTACCCCAAGGTCTGCGGTGAGGTAAAATTCCCAACCTCTGCTCGAACCGTAGGCATCGGTCCACAAATTGTAGATTCGATAGTCAATACCGAGCGCTGGTCTTAGGGTTACAGATTCCGTTCCTGACAGAAATGCGGGCAGCAATCTTCCACTTTCATAGGATTTGTCGAAATCATCCCTGAAATCGCCAGTGCCCTGTGCAAGGATGTGGATCGCAGGTTTGAGTGTGAGCCCCATGGCGACGTCATCGGCATACCAGTCGGCAAACAGCTTTAGATGGGCATAATCTGAAAATGGCGTTGCAAGACTGCGTTGCGCATAGCTCCACTGCCCTTCCTTCTGATCGGTACGGTACGACATGGAGCTGACCAGGACGGTTGATAATCCGACATCAATGTTCGGCCTTACGTTGGCCAGGGTAAGGTGAAGTGATGATTGCGATGTGGCCGGTTCGAGGCGCCCCTCCTCCTTCACCGTGCTACGATCTAGGATGACGACGTCGTCCAGAATGAATTGGCCGGTCGCAGATAGCCTGCCGTGGTGATAGTGGAATCCGCCACCTACCATTAAATTGTTCTCGAAATTTTTCGGCGTGTTGTCTTGCTCGAAAAACACCACATGAAACGGCTGAAGGTATCTGAGCGACAATCCGGCGTTGGCACCCGAAACGAGGTCACCCTCGAAAAACGTCAATGTCAATTTTGAAACGGGTTTCCAGTCAATCCTGTGCGCGAAAACAAACCTTCGCACATTACCATCCTTGAATCCCCTGCCTGAGAAAACTCCAACGGAATCGAGGTTGTCGAGTTCGCCGTAAACGCTGCGAAGAGAGAGGCGCTCGCTGCCCACGCGGAGGGCGACCTTGTCATATTGCCGGACGTCGTCACCTATGAGGGGCGCCTCAATGCCAACCCGATTCCAATGGGTGCCAAACCGGCCAATGTGGATGTCAAAAAAACGGGAAGTAAATCCCATGTAGGCATTTTCGCCGCGCATGAAAAAGCGGTTCACCACATCCAATCCGTCGGGATCGCGATCATAGAACATGTCGTGCGTCAAACCCGATGCTGCAGCGAAGTTCTGCCATCCCATGACCGCGCTAAACTCGACCCTCGGGTCCACAAATGGCTTCGTCTGGAGGGGGCGCAAGGGGTCGTACCGTCTGGAGCTCGACTGCATCACGTTTGCCGCTACCCCAAAGCGGGTGATGAGGTCTGCGTCGTCATGGTCCTGACCGACCAAGGCGTTCAATTGGGCGTGCCATTCCGCTTCAATGGGCGATAACAAGGCAAGATCGGTTTTTTCGAGGGCATCACGCAGAGCACCATACGAGTAGGGCCTGAGAGATGGATTCAATTCGGCCAGATATCCACGCCGCTGCAACCTTTCCACCAGCTCGTAGGCCGGGTCCTCAGAAGGCAGAAATGCAGAACGTTGTGCATTGCTGTATTCAGGAAGTGTGAGAATAATGAGTGATAGCCCAAAAACGAGTAAATTGAGCCATCTCACAAAAATGTGTTCCACAAATCGATTTTTGGACATTGGAGTGGTTTAATTTACTAAAACGTGTTCGATATATCGCATTCAGAAGGAAATCTAGCCCGTCATGACATTTAAAATATTGACCGTTGTAGGTGCACGTCCACAATTCATCAAAGCTGCGGTTGTGTCGAGGGCATTTGCCGCACACAATCGGTCTTCGGAGGCGATTCGTTTCAAGGAAGTCATATTACACACCGGCCAGCATTTCGACGATCAGATGAGCGACGTGTTTTTCAGAGAGATGGACATCCCCAAGCCCGACTATCACTTCGCTTTCAATCGACTCTCGCATGGCGCCATGACGGGTAGAATGATGGAGCAGATTGAATCTGTCCTCATGGATGAAAAGCCCGACGCCGTGCTGGTGTACGGCGACACGAACTCGACATTGGCCGGAGCACTAGCCGCCGTGAAATGTCATATTCCGGTTGTACACGTGGAAGCTGGGCTGCGCAGCCATAATATGCGGATGCCCGAAGAGATCAACCGCATACTTACCGACCGGATCAGCACCGTTCTTTGCTGCCCCACCGAGGCGGCATACGAGAACCTCAGACTTGAGGGCTTCGAACAGTTCGACTGCCATACCGTCATTACAGGTGACGTAATGCTCGATGCCGCCATGCATTATGCTGAAACCGAGCAACACTATTCGCACAGGGCGCAGGCAACGTTAACCGGAATCCCTGAATACTATCTGGCCACATTGCACCGGGCTGAAAACACGGACGACATTCGGGCGCTGAGCGGCATTGTGGAAGCGCTGAACACGTTGAATAAAAGCACGCCGGTCATAATTCCACTTCACCCCAGGACAAAATCAGCCATTGACCAGTATGAGCTTAACTTGGAGTGCGTAGTGACCGAACCTGTAGGTTATTTCGACATGATTCACTTTCTGAAGCATTGCAGGGCGGTGTTGACCGACAGCGGCGGGTTACAAAAGGAGGCTTTCTTTTTCCGTAAACCATGCGTCACTTTACGAGAAGAAACGGAATGGGTGGAGCTGACGCAGCACGGATTCAACATCACCGCAGGATCAGATCGCCAGCACATCTTGGAGGCCATAAACATGTTCTCGAAAGCCCAACTAAACTGGGATGTAGAGCTCTATGGCGATGGTGATGCTGGCAGACGAGTTGTCGACGCAATCACAGATCTTCTGGCTTAATTAAAAAAAAGAGGCGGCCCAGATTTCATTCCGGGCCGCCGACTTACTGAACTGCGAACAATGCGAAAACCACTTCAGTAAGGTAGTTTCTTGTATGTATTTTCTGTGTCAAAGATCATGACATTAGTACTATAAATGCAAGTTATAATGCCATAAAACACAACCTTAAGTAACATTAATATAACATTGACTATAAACATTGCCGTGTTTTTCACTAAACAATGCATTTTCTTTTTCTCAGGCGATCTAAGTACCTGATTTTTTCCTGCTGATGATGCCCGTGCCTTCTCGGGTTAAATGTGGACTGCGTGGAGAGCATCACCTCCGATAGGGCCGGGAATAAAAAACGGCCTGATTTCCCAATCAGGCCGTCTAAAACTGAGTCGGACAATGCGAAAACCGAATCAGTATTTTAAAGTCTTAACGATCAAGTCGTCATTTGATCAATGTCAGCTTTTGAGTGAACATGCGGCCACCTGCGCTCATTCGATAGATGTATACACCGCTGGCCAGATCCGTTGCATCAAAATTAACAGTATAAACACCGGCATTTTGAGTGCTGTTGACAAGTGTTGCCACTAATCGTCCGTTCATGTCGAAAACTGCGAGCTGCACCGACGATGTTTCAGCCAAGCTGTAACGTATTGTGGTGCTTGGATTGAACGGATTCGGATAGTTTTGGTCCAAGCTGAAATCGACTGGCAACGATTGGTCGTCATCAATTGAGGTAGTGACGAAAACGACCCCGAAGTTGACGCCACTCTTCACCTGGCCGTCGAGCAGTTGCGCCTCAATGAAGTTTGGTCCTGCTATGTTGGTAACCATCCATCTTCCGTCATAATCCGGCTGAATTCGGACCGATCCTGTCGGCAGACCATTCAACACGTATTGGCCTGTGACATTGGTGATGGTTACCGGTTCGCCCATGTCGAGCTTTCCGTTGGCATTCACGTCTGCAAAGACCCTGATGCCAGGCAGACCGGACTCTGATTGGTCGAGACTTCCGTTTGTATTTCGGTCGAGCCAAACAAGACCTTGGACACTCCCACCATTGGAGGTTACCTGCACCAGATAGTCCTCGATTTCACCACCGCTCAATACGCCGGTTGGCAATTCGAGTTCGTCCGTTTTGCTCAAGCGGAATCGGGCATAAAGCTCGCCAAGCATCACACCGACCGGGATTTCAACCGATATGACATTGACACCCTTTTTCAGGAGAACGCTGTCAATCAGCTTCTCATCAGCCGTCCATACGCCATCCTGATCAAAGTCAAGCCATGCATGCAAGTATCCGCTGCCTGTGGCTTCAACTTGTAGCTGTGCGGTCTTGCCGGGCTGTACCGGTGTCAGGAACAGCACGCCGTGCTCTGCGATGTCTTCAATCTTGTTGACACCCATGGCTGAGTTCGACAAGTTGCGCACGAATATCTGCGATGAAGCAACACCCTTGCCCAAGAAGAGATCACGATGGTTCTCGTTGTGGTGCAATACGTGACGTGCTCCAGCATCTTCGATGACTACGGGGTATTTCTCGACGGGTGCCGTACCAAACACCGACTGGTTCGTGCCGAAGTCGGCGCCATACAAAGGCATGAACTCCATGTTGACCAATCGGCCGAGCTTGCTTCCGAAGTTATCGTAGAACTCAACCTTGTTGCCTTCAACTGAAACATGCTTCTGGTTGTACGGCAACATCTGGCTCACCAACCCTTCGATGGTTGGTGTCTGGCTGTCGGGAAGGATCCACCGTTTGCCTCCCACTACGAGTTCAAACGGGATATCCATGGACGAAGACACCAGCGAGTCGCCCGGTTGGCCTTGAAGTTCGCCTTGAATCTTGCGGTACCTGTGGTTCGAAAGCTCTATTCTGCCGTACTCTTCGCTCATTCCAAGCAGATCTACCGATCTAATCTCGTACCTGGCACTGCGGTTCGACGATTTGTCCCATGCCATGCTCATCGGACCAGACAGGAAGAACTTCGTGTCTGCGACATCATCTCCGTCGGTGTCAATGTTCAGGTACACGCCGACATAGAGCTGGTCAGCCCCTTTGTCGAGACCATCGATCCAGTTCTTTTGGTTGCCGACAAAGATGCGCCTGTCTGTATTTGCAAGGCCGCCGTAATTGCCGTCAACTCTGATGATATGGTATTGGCCCATTGGATCATCCTTTTCCACAAGTGGGAAAGCAGGAACCCAGTCGTCGCGATACGCGCGATTTACCCGGTATTCGCCGGCCGGCACATTCTGGAACGAGTAGGATCCGTCCGATTTTGTGAGGGTCGTCATCTGAACGTTGGCACCGCTGTTGGACGTGCCCGACAGGGTTACTTGCCAACCTTCAACCAATACTTCCCTGTTAACGTAGTCAGAGCGATCGAGGTGCGTCTTGTGATCCCAGACGGCATCTTCGGCATAGTCGTACCAGATGTTGCCCTCGATGGTGCTAGGTTCAGGCTCTATTACCTGAAGGTCTTCAACATTGGCAATACCGAAATCGCCACTGGCCGTTTCACCGCTTCTGAGCGTGAACGTGTGGAATCCGTTCGAGCCCGGATAGATCTGTACCCAGTCGGTCGGATTGATCGCCACGACGTTGTACGTTCCCGGAATGAGTCCTGTGAACTCGAAATATCCCTCCTCTACTGAAAGCGTGGACAATTCGCCTTCATCGAGGATGCCATTTCCGTTGGTATCCAAGAACACAACCCATCCCTCAAGCAACGGCTCCTGTGCATCGTAGTTGCTGTTGGCATTCTTGTCGCGCCATACGAACCCAGTGATGGACACCGGCATCGCGTTCCCGAACGAGGTGGATTCTGTTGCACCACCTACAGTCAATGAAATGTTTTGGGCACTATTGACGCCTCTACCCGGGTTAGTCTGGAGCCAGCCGTCCTGCATGACTTCACGCACGGCGTAAGAACCCAACTGCACGTCCTCAAAAGTGAAGGAACCGTCCTGAGCGGTTACCTGGAATGGCTCATCGGCATCCAGAACACCGTTGTTGTCCAGGTCGAGGAAAATCGTCCAGTCAGCCATAAACGGCTCGTCGTCGTCTTTGCTGCCGTCGCCGTCGAGGTCATGCCACTTAAAGCCGGATATTGATGCCACTTCCTCGCAACCTTCGCTTTCGGCTATACCGAGGGCACATTCAGTGGCGTTACCGAACAGCAGGCCTGATAGCGTCTGATTGTCTGATATCGTAACAACGTGCTGGTAGTCGGCGTCGACACCAGGAAACGTCTGCACCCAACCGCTGTCTACGGGGATCACCTCACGGATGACCAGTTCACCCAGCGGGATGCCGGTAAGCGTCCAAGAGCCGTCCACTCCGGAAACTGTGTTCGGCTCGTTCTGGTCGAATTCGCCGTTCTTGTTGATATCGACATAAATGAGCCATCCGGCCAAACCTGGTTCATTCTCATCACGCACACCGTTGCCGTTCAGGTCATTGAACTTGATGCCGGAGATGGTCTCCTCGATGTCGACGATCACCTCTACCGTGATGGTTGCGGTGTCGCAGTTGTCGGGATTAACGACCTCACAGATTTCGTACACGATGGTGTAGACACCCGCAGGTGTGCCGACAGCCACGCTCACGAAACCGGACTCCGTATCGAGCGTCACACCCGGATGTGTAGCTGGATCGATGATTTCGACGGTGATTTCGTCACGCTCGACGGGCACATCGTTGATGGTGTCGTTGTCGAGAGCATTGAGGATGTTGGTATTCTCAATTTGGTTGTCGACCGTGCCGGCATCATCATCGTTTGCAACGATGGCGTTCAGGATGTAGCACACAACGCCGAAGTCGTTGTTGAGGATGACGAAGTTCTCGTTCGACAGCACGGGTTGCAGAGCTGTTCCAACGGTATTGTCGCAGGTGAGCTGTCCGGCGGCAACCAATGCGGGACCTACGGCTGCTTGCATGTCAGAAGCCAGCTTGGCTGCCGGCAAAGTGATGTTTTTCACCAGGCCGGTGGCACGCAGTGCGTCGGCGGCCGATCGGAAGTTGTCGTCCTGAATGAGCTCGACGGTAAAGTCGCCCAGCAGCGGGTTGTCGTTCACTGCCGGACGCGAACGCCAGTAGCCGATGATACCCACGATGATGTTGCGCACATAACCATCTGGCCCGGAGACGCGGATGTTCGGGCTGGCGGCCTGGCCAAATCCGGCCTTGTTGAGCTCGCCCTCGTTCTCGGGCCCGTCCCAGCGTCCGTCACCATTGAAGTCGACCCATTCCCACTGGCTGAAGTCGAACGATCCGTCTGTGCCTGGAATGTTTTGGGTGATAAGACCGTCGTTGTTCGCATCGAACCATTCGTCCTGTAGTCCGTTGCCGTTGAGGTCGTACCACACAAAATCGCCAAGTACGGGCAGCGTGGTCGGCTCGTAGCCGAAGTCGTGAACCTGTGGCAAGCACTCGCCGAGCGTCGTGAAGAAGAGGCTTGATTCGACCGGGTAGAGACCGCGTGCGGCATTCAGGTTGGCATCCTGCACTTGCACGAGGTAGCTTCCAGGTGCAACGTCAGTGAAGCTATAGGCACCATCTGCACCTGTGATGCGTACAAGTATCGGGCCAGGCGTGGCGCCTTGCGGAATCAGGTTGACCATGACACCTGCGAGCGGCTCATCGGTCACGTCGTCAAACACGATACCCGAGATGCCGGTCGTGCCGTCGCAGATTACTTGGATGGTCACTGTTGCGGTGTCGCAGTTATTCTCGTTGCCGATTTCGCAGATCTGGTATTCGATGGAATAGGTACCGGTTGGGGTGCCCAAAGGTACTGTGATGTCGCCGGTCGCGGTGTCAACGGCAGGCACGGGTGCACCGGTTGTGGCAGGTGTGGCAGGGCTGACGACCGTGATCGTCACGTTGCCGATTGTGGCATCGCCATCGTTGAAGGAGTCGTTGTCGAGCACGTTGCCGATGGTTCCGCCGATATTGGAGTCGATCGGTCCGAAGGTGTCGTCGTTGGCGGTGATTACACTTACAGGGAC
>CAYZWQ010000021.1:0-24425 GCA_964481355.1 uncultured Chitinophagales bacterium | reverse complement strand
TAAGGCAGGCAGCTATGACGAAATGAACACCTTGGCAGGCGAGATTGCATTGGGATCCGACGGACTCTGCATCCTTCCCTTCGGAAATGGCGCCGAACGGATGTTGGGAAACAAAAATATGGGCGCATCGGTCACTGGGTGGGATTTTGTGCGCCATGGAGATGCACACTTTTATCGGGCATCGCTTGAGGGAATTGCGGCGACCCTCTCGTACGGTATCGATCACATGCGCTCACTTGGAGTACACATCGACACGGTTCACGCCGGCAGGGCAAATCTGTTTCTGAGCCCTGTCTTCTGTGAGCTGGTGGCCTCGCTCGCTCGTGTCGATCTTTATCTGTTCGAATCGGACGGTGCATCGGCGGCAGCCAAAGGTGCGGCGTACGGGTCAGGCATGATCGACGGTGCCACAAAGCCCGCCGATTTATTGGGAGATCCGACCGTCTATCTTGGTTCAAAGGAGCAACAGGATCAACATGGACCCTTGAGGGCCATGTATTACGGAAAAATAAATTCAATGTTAAATTAACCTATATACTTCAATGTTAAACAAATCATATCACAGCGTTTGTGCTTGGACCTTCAATTCGGGAAAAGGGGGGTTCACACCGGGCAACATACGGCCAAGCTGGCCTGGCGACCGTTTTGGATCCGTCGAGAAGATCAAGCTCATCAAGGACGAAATCATCCCGCGCCTACCTGAACATATCGTTCTCGGATTTGAAATGCACTACGACTATGAGTTCAACGACTCCAATGCCGGCCGCATATCGGACGCCCTTTCCGAGGCCGGCATTCCCGTGGCAATGACCACACCTGGTCTGCATCCACACATGGGTTATGGCGGACCGGCTTCGCTCGACCCGAACGAGCGTGCATGGGCTGAGCGGTACACGCGACGCACCATCGAACTCACCTACGAGTACTTCAAAAAGAACTGGCACCCCCTTCACGCACCCACGTTGGTGCTTTGGAACGGGTCGTGGGGATATGATCTCGGAACGCCTGCCGTCAGACAAATGATGCAGCACCTCAAAGAGGGAATTGCGGGTCTTGTCAAGTTTGAGGAGAGTCTCGGCGGCGAGCTGTTCTGGGGATTGGAGCCCAAACCCAACGAGGGGCATCCCGCCATGCTGTTGCCGACAGTGGCCAGCGCCATTGCGTTTTGGTACAGACTTCGCGACGAATTCGGCATCAGCCTCGACAAAAAGGGTGTCAACAAGGAGATCGGCCACTCCGAAATGATTGGCCTTGACGCCATTATCGACACCGTCGAGGAGCTCGACCATGGCATGATGACGCATTCGCACCTGAACAGCCAAGGCTACAATGACGGAATCATCCTTGGTGGACCCGGCAAGTTTGACATCGATCACGGTGTGAGGGTAAACGGATTCAACATATCTCTGGCAAGGCTGATGCAGGATGCAGGGTACCAGCGGTGGAAGGGTCACGACATGCAGCCCAGACCGTATGACAACGAAAGTCAGGCTGTTGACCGGGTGGTCCGCAGCATCTTGAGCTGGGACGCCTGCGAGCAGACGGCAAGCAAGTTGGACATGTCCGCCCTACAGTCGCACCTCGTAAACAGGGAGTCCGCCAAGGCAGAAGACATGATGATGGATGCGGTGTCGGACGCCATCCGCCACTTCAGGGCCGCCTACACATCATGAATCGTTGACAACGGGAGAACATTTGTGAAATACTCTGCGCTCTGAATCTTTTTCAGGGCGGTCTGCGTAGAAGTCCCCATATCATCTACAGACGGCTTATTATCTGGTGTGAACATTGCGGAAATGAATCTTTTTACAGTCTTTTTCGTTGTTCCGTCGTACATTTGTTCACAACAATAAAGCATAGAGGTTCATATCTCAAACCCGTTGAACCCTCCCGAATCGAATTCAGCCAAGCTTGGGGATTTTTGGATATTGCTGCCCCTCTGGCTCATGATCTTCTCGGCCAGCAGCCAGATCATGATCATTGCTCCGATTTTACCCCAGCTTGGCGTACAGCTCGACATCCCTGAATCGGTGCAAGGCACGCTCATCTCGGCGTATGCCTTCATGGTGGGTATTTTCGCCCTCATCATGGGTCCGGTGTCAGACCGCATTGGGCGTCGTCAAATTTTGCTCTACGGCACGTTGGCGATGACCATAGCCTTGGCCTTGCATGCCGCGGCTACAGGATATACGTCGATGTTGATCATCCGTGCGATAGCTGGCGCCGCCGGTGGGGTGCTGAGCGGATCGGCGGTATCCTACATTGGCGATTATTTTCCATACGAACGGAGGGGCTGGGCGAACGGATGGGTGATGAGCGGAGCCGCAACGGGGCAGATCGTTGGTATTCCACTCGGAACGGTGCTTTCGGAGGCAATCGCATTTTATGCCCCGTTTCTGCTTTTTTCCGCCTCGATGGCGGTCACCTTTGTCTTTGTGTGGAAGTTCCTGCCCCAGCCGGACGTGGAAAGAAATACGACGCCCATCGGCATAGGGGGGGCGCTTCGGCAATACAGCGCCATGCTTCAGCGAAGCGATGTCGCAGCGGCGAGCTTGGCCTACTTTGTGATGTTTCTGAGCATATCGATGTATGTGGTCTATTTACCGACATGGCTGACGGAGACCTTTTCGATCGGGGCAAAGGATATCGCGACCATGTTCCTGATAGGAGGAGTGGCCAACGTGATCACAGGTCCACAGGCTGGACGCATATCCGACAGGATCGGCCGTAAACGGATGATCCTGATCTCCTGTATCGGCACCTCTGCGGTCATGTTCAGCACAACGTACCTCGTTGTCCAATTTTCGGTTGTTTACCTGCTGTTTTTTGTCATTATGGTGTTGGTCGCCATGAGGATCAGTCCTTTCCAGGCCCTTTTGAGCGAAATCGTGGCTGGAAACAATCGCGGCACCCTTATGTCGCTCACGGTTTCTCTCGGTCAGGTTGGCTTCGGTGCCGGTGGCGCTCTGGCCGGATTGACGTACACGGTGAGCGGTTACACGAGCAACACGGTCTTCGCCGCCATATTCGTGTTGGCGGCGGGAATTATCATCTATCGCTACATTCCGGAGCCCCAACTGTTGAAGACGATCGTATCGAACAAGAAGCCAACGCTGTTCGACGGAAGATCAAAGCAAAAGAAAACGAACGTGGGCGCCAACAGGGAGTTAAAAAAGAATGAATTAACCGAAATCGTGTAGTTTTTCTCTAAATTCATTCCCAATGCTTGTAGAACTTTTTGTCATTTTAGGTCTCATCGTATTGAACGGCATCTTCTCGATGTCTGAAATCGCCTTGGTGTCATCCAGAAAGGCGCGTCTCGAAATCCTCAAGAAGAAGGGGAGCAGGGGGGCTGAAGTGGCGAGTGACCTGCTTGATGAACCTACCCGTTTTCTGTCGACCGTACAAATCGGCATCACCCTCATCGGCATTCTCACCGGTTTATTTTCGGGTGCACAGATCGCCACGGAATTGGGGTTATGGATCGAAACATATCCAACCTTTGCGCCCTATTCGAATATCATCGCCACTACGATTGTGGTGTTGATTGTTACCTATCTGACACTTGTCTTTGGGGAGTTGATTCCAAAGCGGTTGGGAATGGGAAATCCAGAGAGGATTGCATCGCTCGTAGCGGTGCCCATGAGCGTTGTCTCCATGGTATCAAGGCCGTTCGTCAGCCTCCTGAGCGCCTCGACGCACTTGATCTACCGAATGATGAACATTCAGGCCGACGACAACAAGGTGACCGAAGAAGAGATTTTGGCGCTGATAGACGAGGGAACCACGGCTGGTTCGGTCGAGGAGATAGAGCAGGATATCATGGAGAACATCTTTTATCTGGGCGACAAGAGGCTGGAATCTCTGATGACCCACATCTCAGACGTTGTGACCATCGATTCGTCGGCAACCTACGAAGAGGTGCTCGGGGTGTTTCGGGAGCATAAGTTCTCCACGTATCCGGTCCATGAGGGCGAGAAGGACCACATTGTCGGACTCATATCCATCAAGGAGGTTTTCAGCATCACGGACACGCAGGAATTTGCGATAAGCTCCATCCTAAGGCCGATCCATTTCTTTCCGGAATACACGAGGTCGTACAAAGTGCTCGAAACGTTCATGGAGTCCAAGATTCACCATGGCATCATCGTCGACGAGTTTGGGAGCCTGCTTGGCTTGATAACGATGAATGATTTGCTCAACGACTTGGTGGGCAACTTGTCGGAAGAGGAGTCGATCTCGTACGAATTTGTCCAGAGGGACGAATCGTCATGGCTGGTTGACGGAATGTACCCCTTCGTGGATCTTCTGAAACAATTTGATATTGATGACGAGCCCTACAGAAGTGCCCATTTCCATACCGTGGCAGGGTTTATGATCAACAAGCTGAAGAAGTTGCCCGCGACGGGCGATGTCGTTCATTGGAAAAACTACAAAATGGAGGTCGTCGACATGGATCACAGGCGTGTCGATAAAATCATGATCACGTCGGAAGATTGATTGAGGCCGATACGGGGCCAGGCACGTCTCACATTAATGCACGATTGGTTATATTTGGTCATAATTTTCCAAAAGGGTCTACCCATTATCATCAAATCACAGCCAACCATGAAGAAGTATATCCCCGTAGCAGCTCTTGTGTTTGCACTCGGAGCCTGTTCTGCACCTGCCCCAGAAGCCACCGAAACGAATGAAGCTCCAGTCGTTCAGGCCGCCGAGACCATCACCTTGAGCATTTCGGGCATGGACTGCGACGGATGCGTCAAGTCTGTGACTGAAGCGATCAAAGGCGTAGAAGGCGTCGCTGAAGTAGAAGTGTCGCTCGAAAATCAGACGGCCGTTGTGAAGGGTGGCAGCCTCGACATCATGAAATTGGCAGCCGCCGTCGACGAAGCTGGCTACGGTGCCATGCCGTTCGACCCCGATGCACCGCTTGCGCCAGTCGACAGCACGAAAAAGCATGAGCATGCCGAGGGTCACGAACACGGCGAAAATCACTGACGGGTTATTACAAGCCCAGCACGGTTCTGACTTTTTGCAAAACGACGCAGGTCTTGCCATCGTCGATGCTTCCATCGTCGAGCATGGCAAGCGCCTGCGTAAGTGGCATCCGTGTGGTTTCGACAAACTCGTCATCGTCGGTATGGCTCGATGACTCCCTGAGGCCACGTGCTATGAATATGTGGATGATTTCATCGCAGAAACCGATTGCCGGGTAGAAGTGTCCGACTTTTTGCAGATCGTCAGATACTAATCCGGTTTCCTCCATCAGCTCGCGTCTGGCCGTTTCTTCTAAGGGCTCGCCTGGATCGATCTTGCCGGCCGGCACTTCCCAGAACATCTTTGCAGGACCGTAGCGGTATTGGCGAAGCAGCAGGGTGTCGCCATTTTCGAAGAGTGGTACTATGGCGCAGGCACCGGGGTGCTTGATCCACTCCCGCCGAGCTGACGAACCGTCGGGCAGTTGCGACACATCTTCGTGAACCTTGAGCAGATGGCCGTCGTACACCAGTTTTGAGGACAAACGGGATTCCGAAAAACGTTCGATTCCGTCGTTAAGGTCAGGGAGTATGCGATTCATCACAAATTGGGTGGTGGGTAGTATATAAGGAGTCGGGATTTCCGTATCCTTGCATCAGTCGGGTAAAAATAAGCCAATTGGCAGCTTGGAAGCATCAAAAAATATTGATCACAAGGTAATCGAAGTAAAGAAGGACTTTTTTACCCTGTCGAACCTTGTGTCGCTGTCGCGGATGCTGGTTCCCATTCCGCTTGCGTTCATGGGTCCACCGGACGGCAGTCCAGACTTGGTCTTCTCGTTGCTCGTGGCGTGGGCGATATTGAGCGATTTTCTGGACGGGATTCTTGCCCGATGGATGAACCAGATTACCGAACTTGGCAAGGTGCTCGATCCGATCGCCGACAAGGTGTGCGCCGCATTGCTCTTTGTGTATGCAGTTTGGATCGGCCGAATTCCGGGTTGGTTTCTCACGGTGCTGATCGGACGCGACGTGCTGATACTGTTGGGATCATGGATCATTCTGAGCCAACACCGAAAAGTGGCGATGTCGGTCATGTCGGGTAAGATAACCGTGAACTTCTTGGCCTTGTTGTGGATAGTGGTGATGTATTTTCCGGATGCGGGGTGGTGGATTACATTGCTGATGGGTTTATCGTTGGTAATGATGGTATATTCCACGTCAGAATATATATGGCGGTATTTCCAGATTCGGAAGGGAGCCAGCTTTAATTAGAGTCTATTATGGGATTTTTCGAACGATTAGGATTCAAGAAGAAGGAGACGGTTGAGCAGGGCCTCGAAAAGAGCCGTGAGGGACTGCTTTCGAAGCTCGGCAAGGTGGTATTGGGCAAGGACCAGGTCGACGACGACGTTCTCGACCAATTGGAGGAAGTCTTGGTGATGTCGGATGTGGGAGTGAGCACCACGCTGAAGATCATCGACAAGCTTCAGGCCCGGGTAAAGCGCGACAAATACGTCTCGACGTCCGATTTGCACCGCATCCTGCGTGAAGAGGTCTCGGAGCTGCTCAAGCCGCAGGACGCCAACCGTCCGGCCGATTTTGACGCGGCATTCCCCAACAAGCCGCACGTGATCATGGTAGTCGGTGTGAACGGCGTTGGAAAGACCACCACCATCGGCAAGCTGGCCAGCATGTACAAACTTGCAGGCAAGAATGTGTTGCTGGGTGCGGCAGACACCTTCCGTGCAGCGGCGGTGTCGCAACTCACGGTCTGGAGTGAACGTGCCGGTGTGGGAATCATTCAGCAGGGTCAAGGTGCCGATCCCGCCTCGGTGGCCTTCGATGCCGTGCAAGCCGCTGTGGCACGGGAAGCGGATGTGCTTATTGTCGACACCGCCGGACGCCTCCACAACAAGGTCACCCTGATGAACGAACTCAGCAAGATTAAGCGGGTGATGAGCAAAGTGGTCGACACGGCGCCGCATGAGGTGATTTTGGTGCTCGACGGCTCGACCGGTCAGAATGCGATCCAGCAGGCCAAGGCGTTCACACAGGTGGTAGATATCACCGGGTTGGCCATAACCAAGCTCGACGGAACGGCCAAGGGGGGGATCGTCATCGCCATCAGCGACGAGCTGAGCGTGCCTGTGAAGTACATCGGCGTCGGCGAAAAGATCGGTGACCTGCAAGTCTTCGACCGCCAGGCCTTTGTGGACGCGCTGTTTGGCGAGCACCTCTGACCGGGGATGCTAATAAGAGCGCGGATCTGAAAGATCGAAAAGATCATTTGATAGGAAGATGAGCACGCATCGGTTAGAAAGAAACGATCATTGGATGGGGAGTGGGACATGATTGTCAACTAACTACACACCCTAGCGCTGACGTGTCATTGTGAGCTGACACATTGAGCTTAGCGAAATGTCGGCGAACAACCTTGTCTTTTCTACTACAAAAAAGGCCTGTCAACATTGACAAGCCTTTTTATAATTTGAATCCTCCGATCACCGATCAAGCCATTGCCTTGAGCTTCTCAACGTAGTCGAGCTTCTCCCAAGGGAACTCGTCGCGGCCGAAGTGTCCGTACGCGGCGGAGGCACGGTAGATCGGGCGTTTCAGGTCGAAGCGCTTGATGATCTCTGCGGGACGGCAGTCGAACAGCACGCTCACGATGGAGCTGAGCTTGAGGTCGTCGATCGTTCCGGTTCCGTACGTGTTCACGCTGATCGACACGGGCTTTGCTACACCGATGGCATAGGCCAGTTGCACGAGGCAGCGGTCGGCGAGACCGGCGGCAACGACGTTCTTGGCGATGTGGCGGGCTGCATAGGCAGCGCTGCGGTCCACTTTGGACGGATCTTTGCCCGAGAAGGCGCCGCCGCCGTGTGCGCCATGTCCGCCGTAGGTGTCGACGATGATCTTGCGTCCGGTAAGGCCGGTGTCTCCGTGGGGACCGCCGATCACAAATTTACCCGTCGGGTTGATGTGGTAGATGGTGTTCTCATCGAGAAGTTCAGCGGGAATCACACGAGGGATCAATACCGTCTTGATGTCGTGGTGGATCTGCGACTGCTCTACATTGTCGTCGTGCTGGGTGGAGATCACAATGGTGTCGATGCGGAACGGCTTGCCGTTTTCGTCGTACTCGACAGTAACTTGGCTCTTGCTGTCTGGGCCGAGGTACGGCATCAGATTTGTGTGCTTGCGAATGTTGGCCAGCTCGCGAACGAGTTCATGCGAATACTGTATGGACATCGGCATGTACTGCTCGGTTTCGGTGCAGGCGTAACCGAACATCATGCCTTGATCTCCGGCGCCTTGCTCCTTGGAGGCGTCACTGTCAACACCCTGCGCGATGTCGGAGCTCTGCTTGTGGATGCTCACCAATACGCCGCAGGAGTCGCCGTCGAACCGGTAGCTGGCTTTGGTATATCCAATTTCGTTGATCACCTTACGAACAAGGTCTTGCACTTCGATGTATGCCTTGGTCGTGACTTCCCCCGAAATAACGGCCAAACCGGTGGTTACAAGGGTCTCGACGGCAACACGCGAATCAGGGTCCTCTTGGAGCATTGCATCGAGGATGGCGTCCGATATCTGGTCGGCAACCTTGTCGGGATGCCCTTCAGAAACAGACTCCGATGTAAAAAGTCTCTTCATTTCAAAAAGTGGTTATACGTTGACGATTGAAGGGGTTTGGCTCAGTTGGCCTCAGGGGTACCCACAAACCCGAAAGATACGGAAAAGGAAAACAAATGGTTCCCCAAGAAAGGCAAACTGGTCACCCAAAGAGGGAACCTGTTTCACCTGTGGGTTTGAAGCCCAAATAATCGAAGGCCTTTCGGGTTGCGATGCGGCCTTTTGGGGTGCGTTGCAGAAAACCCTCCTGTATGAGGAAGGGTTCGTAAACCTCCTCGATGGTACCTTTATCTTCGCCGATGGCAACGGCGAGCGTGCCAAGCCCGACGGGTCCGCCCTTGTAGTTCTCGATCATGGCTGTGAGCAGGCGGATGTCCATTTCGTCGAGTCCGTTTCGATCGACGTCAAGTGCGTTCAAGGCCTTGTCGGCAACGGCTTTGTCGATCATGTTTTTTCCGGCCACTTCAGCGAAGTCGCGCGTACGGCGCAGGAGTCGGTTGACGATTCGAGGCGTGCCCCTGCTGCGTCGTGCAATTTCATGGGCACCATCGTCTGTCACGCCGATTCCCAATATTCCCGACGAACGGTGCGTGATGGAGGTAAGCAGTTCGACATCGTAATAGTCAAGACGGAAATCTATGCCGAACCGGGCTCGCAGAGGGGCCGTCAGCAGTCCTTTCCTGGTAGTGGCTCCGACAAGCGTGAACTGCTTGAGGTCAATCTGAATGCTGCGGGCGTTGGGACCGGAGTCGATCACGATGTCGAGCTTGTAATCCTCCATGGCAGAGTACAGGTATTCTTCGACAACCGGGCTTAACCGGTGGATTTCGTCGATGAAGAGCACGTCCCCATCCTCAAGGTTTGTGAGAAGTCCGGCAAGGTCGCCGGGCTTTTCGAGCACCGGACCCGTCGTTGGGCGGATGTGTCCCCCCATTTCTCGTGCGATGATGTAGGCGAGTGTGGTTTTGCCCAACCCTGGTGGACCGGACAAAAGCACATGGTCGAGTGCCTCCCCCCTCTTCCTGGCGGCCTGAATGAACACCGACAAATTGTCGATGATCTTGCGCTGACCGATAAAATCGTCCATCCGAACGGGACGAATGCTGGCCTCGAAAGCGGCATCGCGCTGGTTGGGGTTCAAAAGAGGGTTCTGCATGGCGATAAAATACGATTCAACGCCACCAAAGCGAAACCTGATGACATAAACCCACGTTACAATCGTTTATCGTGTCAACCTCGGAACACCAGCACGTAGTACTCAATCACTCGAAATTGAGGTATATTGCCCCAAAAGAACGATTATGCCAAAATCATCCTACTCACCCGACATCATGCGCCCCGAGGCACCGGCACTCATCAGAAAGTCTGAGCGCAAGGTTGAGAATGGGGCTAAGCAGCTTTATGGACCACGATATCGTGCTGTGCCGTCGCCCCGTCACGAAGATCTGAAGTACTATGGCCGTGATTACTACCAGAATTACGAGATCAGCTGGCTGCAGTTCAACGAGCGGGTGTTAGCCGAGGCGTTGGATGCCAGAAACCCATTGTTGGAGAGGGTGCGTTTTATCGGCATCGTGTGCAGCAATCTTGACGAATTTTTCCAAAAAAGGGTGGGTGGCCTCAAAAGGCAACTTTTGGCGGGTGTCGATAACCTGCCGGTCGACGGCATGACCCCACGTGCGCAGCTGAAGATGATTCGCGACGAGGTCAAGAAGCTGATTTCAGCGACCCGCAGCTGCTTCTTTTTTGATTTGGTTCCTCTGTTAGACAAAGAGGGCATCCACATCAAGTCGTACGATGAGCTCAGCAAACCGCAGCGCGACTTCATCGACGCGTATTTCGACAAGCAGCTTTTTCCCATACTGACTCCGTTGGCGGTCGACCAGGCCCATCCTTTTCCGTTGATTTCCAATAAAAGCAGGTCATTTGCGGTCGAGTTGTACGATCCGAGATATCCCGAGGATATTCTGTTTGCACGGGTGAAGATACCCCACAACCGTCCACGTTGGCTCACGGTCGAAAGCAGCCCGAAGTCGACCACGCTTGTGCTGCTCGACGATGTTATTGCGCACCACATAGACCGGCTTTTTCCAGGAATGGCCATATTGTCGGCCAACATCTTCAGGGTGACCCGCAATGCCGACGTAGAACTCAACGAGGAAGAGGCTGACGATCTCTTGGAGCTCATCTCCGACGAAGTGCGCGAGCGACGTTTTGCCGACATCGTGCGGCTTGAGATCGAGAGCAAGACCCCATTGCGCATCAAGGAGCTGTTGCTCGACAAAATGGAGATCGGTTGGCACGACGTGATCGAAATTGAGGGCGCCCTTGGCCTGGCCGATGCCACGCAGATCGCCAACCTGAACGGATTCAATCACCTGAAGTTCAAACCCTGGGCTCCGATTCAGCATCCTGCCCTTCAGCACGCGTTTGACGAGGACGCACCCGACATCTTCAACGTCATTCGCAGGGGTGACTTTATGGTGCACCATCCATACCACAGTTTTACGACGTCGGTTCAGCATTTTGTGCAGCAGGCTGCGATCGACCCCAAAGTGTTGGCCATCAAACAAACCCTGTACCGCACGTCATCAGATTCGCCGGTCATGAATGCCCTCATCAGGGCTGCCGACATGGGCAAACAGGTTGCGGTACTTGTGGAGTTAAAGGCTCGATTCGATGAAGAGCGCAACATTGAGTGGGCTCAAAAGCTCGAAAAAGCCGGAGTGCACGTCGCCTACGGCCTTCCCGGGTTGAAGATTCACACCAAGCTCACCTTCGTCGTGCGCGAGGAGGAGGATGGCATTCGCAGATATGTGCACGTGGGCACAGGCAACTACAACCCCGGCACGGCCAATTTATACGAAGACTTGGGTCTTTTCACCTGCGACGAGGAGATCGCAACTGACGTCACGTCCCTCTTCAATTACCTAACGGGATACGCGCCAAACCAGGACTATAAACACATGTTGGTGGCTCCCCATTACATGCGTAACCGCATGACCGACATGATCGAATTCGAGACGGCGCAGGCAAGGGAAGGCAAACCGGCACGCATCATTGCCAAGATGAACAGCTTGGAGGATCCACACATCATTCAGAAGCTATACGAGGCGTCGCAGGCCGGCGTGCAGATCGACCTCGTGGTTCGTGGTGTTTGCAGGTTATATGCCGGCAGGGAGGGATTGTCTGAGAACATCCGGGTTCACTCCGTGATCGGTCGTTTTCTCGAGCATTCGCGCATCTATTATTTCCTTCACGGAGGCGAGGACCTGTATTTCATCGGATCGGCCGACTGGATGCACCGCAATCTGGATGCCCGAGTGGAGGCCATCACCCCGATATTCCAGCCGTCGCTAAAAAAATACCTTCAGTATTTGCTGAACCTGATCATGCGCGACAACCGCCAGCGATGGGTGTTAGGGGTGGACGGGTTGTACACACGGGCCACACGGCCTCCGAAGACGACCGAGGTATCCACCCATCTCCAGTTGATGAAGCAGGCAAAAAACAACGTCGAACCGATCCCAATGGTTTAATTGGAAGGTTCATCGGCCGGGCCGGTGGAACGCCTGGTCTGCTTCAGATTGGTCAGGGTTTCAAGATATTCCCGATACTCGGGCCTGTCTATCAACTCGTCCCAAAGCGACTCCACTTCCTGCTCTGGAAGCGTGCCCTCGATATATTGCTCAATTCGAAGAAGTAGATCTCTGTTTGACATGATCCCTCGCTTTTTGAGGGTTATACATGAACGATATTGTTAAGTTTCAAGATGCGTGCGATACAAGCCATGAACATGACCAAATTAGGTGAAATCTGATTAAAACGACATCACAAACCTTTCTTTTTTGTGCATTTGTGGAGTAACTGGATTAAGCGATATTTACGTTGCCATGTTGCATTTACGCTCAAATCGAATGCTTTGGCAACTTCTTCGTGACCAACTCCGGGGTTCTGCAACCAGTAGTCCATAAATGCCCGATTGAAGGGATCGAGCTTGTTCAGGCACTCGACCAGTATGCGGTGCGTATCCATATTGATCAGATTATTGGCCTGATCTTCTGCCACGACGGAGTAAGTTGCCGTTTCGTCGAAGACCTCGACCGGTCCCCTTCTGACCGCTCGAAGCAAGTTGTTTTTTGCCGTCGTCTTCATGTATGACTTCAGGCTGGACGGCTCCCGGATTTCGCCAACCCGGATGCGGTGTATTGTCTGGATGAGCGTCAGCTGAACGCTTTCCTTACAGTCATCCTCGCAGCAACCTATCGTCGCCTTCAAGTAGGCAACGAGACTAGGAAAGAGCTTGTCGGTGGCGCGAGTCAGGGCTCTCTCATCACCATCGATGACGGCCTGATAAAATTCGTTGCTTAGCATGTGGGTGCGGCGTTCATGCAGTCAGATACTCAGATACCTGCTTGGCAACAGGCACTGTTCCATTGATGAGTAGGGATTTCTGACAACAACATGTATATTCTACGAAATGGTTATTTAGTTGGCAAGCTGAATTCATTAAATTTGAATTTTTGTCGTTTTCATAATGAAAATACTCGTTACAGGCGGTGCGGGTTTTATAGGCTCACATATCGTCGATGCGCTTGTCCTGCAAGGACATGAAGTACATGTAATCGATGACCTGAGTGGTGGATTTGAGCAAAATGTGAATGGTGCAGCCGCACTCCATACGATGAGCATCGAGCACCAAGATGTAGCAGGCCTTTGGGCCGAGCACCGCTTTGAAGTAATGTTTCACTTGGCGGCACAGATGGATGTCCGCAAGTCGGTGGCCGACCCTGTGTTTGATGCGAGAATCAACGTGCTCGGATTGCTTCATTTACTTGAGGTCGGTAGGAAAAACGGTCTTCGTAAAGTCATCTTTTCCAGCACCGGCGGGGCGATATACGGAGAACCCGACTATGTGCCACAGGATGAGTCGCATGTTAACCGTCCTGAATCGCCGTATGGCATCACGAAGCTTGTAAGCGAGCATTATCTGCGGTTTTATGGTGCGACCTATGGGCTTGAGTGGGTAGCTCTACGGTATGCCAACGTGTATGGACCGCGACAGAATGCGCATGGAGAGGCAGGGGTCGTCGCCATATTCACGCAGAAAATGCTCAAGAACGAGCAGTGTTACATCAACGGAGACGGACTTCAGACGCGCGATTTTGTTTACGTGAAAGACGTGGTAGATGCTAACATGAAAGCACTCAAACACACGGGAAACGGAATTTTCAACGTTGGAACGGGCATCGAAACGAACCTCGTCACGCTCTTTAGACATCTTAAGGCGCTTACCGGCAGTAAAATTCCGGAGACCCATGCCGATGCAAAGCCCGGCGAGCAAGTCCGCTCGGTCATTGGCACCAAACTCATTGAAGACACCATGGGCTGGCGGCGCCAATACGACCTTAAGGTTGGTTTGGCCGAAACGGTCGGCTATTTTCGGAGCAGGATGAAATCTTGACCGATGATATACCGTATCAACCTCGAAAATTTTGAGGGTCCGCTTGATTTGCTCCTTTTCTTCATCAGGAGGGACGAGCTTAATGTCTATGACATCCCGATTGCGTACATAACGGACCAGTTTTTGGGTTACATCCAATATTTGGAAGAATTGGACCTGTCGGTTGCAAGCGAGTTCATCCTGATGGCAAGCACCCTGATGGCCATCAAGGCGAGGATGATGATACCTCGCACACTCGAAGAGATGATGGAGGATCCCGAGTTAGACCCTCGTCAAGACCTTGTTCAACGTTTGCTTGAGTACAAGCGCTACAAGGAGATGTCGGAAGAACTAAACATGATCGACTACCGGGTTCGGGAGAGGTACTTCCGCGAAAATACCAACGTTGACATCGTCGATGCCCCGGCGAGTGAAGGCGAATCGCTCAAGAACATTACCATCTTTGACCTCATTGCTGCATTCCGTAAGGTGATGATGGAGGTGCGAACGGAGCCGGTTCATAAAGTGGAGCGCGAAGAGACCACCATCGAGGAAATGGGACGCTTCGTGGTCGACTGGATTCGCGTGCACGGCCGCACGTCGTTCACAGACATCATTGGCCGCATGAAATCGAAAGTCCGCATTGTCACCACATTTCTGGCGGTGCTTGAGTTGATACGCGAGCAGGTCGTTTTGCTTTTTGAAGATGATCATGCCGAGCTGTTCTACCTCGAATACAACCCTAATCAGCCAAGTAACTAACATCATGAAATTTCGTGCCCTGAAAATGGGTGTGCTATCCCTGTCGTTGATCGCGGGATGGTCATCGGTAACCCAAGGAAGCAGTGATCCAACAACCAACAAGAAAGAGCGCACATCGATCGACCAATTTGTCGAGGTGATTTCGAGCGACCTGCTCTACCAGCACCTCTCGGTATTGGCCAGCGACGAAATGGAGGGCCGTAACACGGGTTCGGTCGGTATCGAAAAGGCAGCCGAATATCTGGCGCAAGCGTATGCCAAGCTGGGTTTGGTGGCTCCGGGCGAAAATGGCACCTATTTCCAAACGGTGCCATTCATGGGCACCAAAGTTCAATATTTGAAGTTTTCTCTTAGTAAGCGCACCGAAACGGGTGTTGTTCCCTATACGCCCCCCTCGCCGCTCAACGATGCCAACCTTCTCTTTACGCGGATGCAGGGTGGTAAGGGGGGTATGGTTGGCGACATCCTTTTTGCCGGATTCGGAGCCGTCGACACCACCTACGGTGTTGACCCGTTCGGCGACATGAATATCAAGGGCAGCTGGGTGCTCATATTTCAAGACCTACCTAGCGTGGTAGACGGAGACACGCTGCTCGGCCAGCGCGTGAACAATCAAAGCCGTTTGCTCGATCTCATCGTACGCCGCGAGGCCGCTGGTGTCATCCTTGTAGACACAGAACCCACCCTTCCGTTCGAGGTGTATGTCGAAGCCTTCCGTAAACAGATTGAAACACCGGGCAACATCCGTTTTGCCGACCGTCCGGCACCGAATACGCTGGCCGGAGGATACCTGCGTGTTCACCCTGAGCTAGCGGCGCATCTGTTAGGTGTCGATGGCATGGCCGGACTGAATGCGCTCAAAGCCGAGGTGCGGTCTGACATGCGCGGGTTCCGTGCTCGTTATCTCGATTATGGCTTGACCATGTCGGTCGATGAGCAGCAGGTTGAGGTGCCATCTCGCAACGTACTGGCGTTCCTTGAGGGAAGCGACCCTGTGCTTAAGGACGAGATCGTGGTGCTCTCGTCGCATTACGACCATGTTGGCATCAGTTTGCCAGACGCCAGCGGCGACTACATCAACAACGGGGCCGACGATGACGGATCGGGCACGGTGGGTGTCCTCGCTGTGGCCACTGCGTTTGCCCAGGCCGCCGAGAACGGATACCGACCGCGCCGCAGTATCTTATTTATCAACGTGACGGCCGAAGAGAAAGGCCTGCTTGGCTCAAGGTATTATTCCGACAATCCAGTCTTTCCGATCGAAAGGCACATCGCGAACATCAACATGGACATGATAGGACGCGATGCCACCGAACACAAAGAGAAAGGGATCGAAGACGGCGTTTACATCATTGGAGCAAGCCTTATCTCATCGACCCTCGACTCCCTGCTGACGGTCTCGAATTCGAAGACGCACAGCATGAACTTGGACATGAGCTTGAACAACGTGCGCGATCCACAGCAGATTTACCGCCGCAGCGACCACTGGAATTTTGGCCGGTTGGGTATCCCCTTTGTGTTCTATTTCACGGGAATTCACGAAGATTACCACCGCCCTTCGGATGAAGTTGACAAAATCAACTTCGGGAAATTCACCAAGGTTACGCAGCTGATTTATCAGAACACGCTCGAGGTCGCAAACTCGGAGAAGCGTCCCATTGTGGATAACCAGGAGTTTATTGAGGCGACGCGTCAGAGCCCTAGAAACTGACGTATCATCGGTTTGAGGCAAAAAAAACCCACCCAATTGTTGTTGGGTGGGTTTTTTGTTAACAGCGAGGATTAGTTGTCCATATCGTCGTTGGCATCGAGTGCCTCCTCTTCGTCGGCTGTTGCACCCCCGCTGATGGTCCGGCCAAAGAACATGGCGTTGAAGAACATCTTGTTCGTCCCTTGCCAGAAAGCTCTGAAGTTAGGATCGTCGACGATGCCGATCACTCTTCCCGACCCCGCCGAGCTCACTACAACAGCAGGCGCACCGGCAAGCATGCTTTGGTTTTGAACGGAGGCGAAGCCGGCCTGCAAAGGACGGTTTGTGTAACGAACCGGGCTTGCATAAGGATTCGTCGTATTCTCAAGAATGATGTTGTTCGCCTTGAAGATGCTGAAGTTACGGTAGTTGTATCCGTAACCAAGTGGGTGCGTCAAGTCGATCTGAGCCTCGAAGATGGTGCCCGGGATGGAGCCACCAGCACGCGCTGCGCTCATGTTCGCATAATCGGGCATGCTTTTCGGGTCTTCGCTGCGTCCTTCGCGGCTTTTGCTCTTCACGTTGAGCATGTTGTTGGATGCGGCCCAGTTGACGGCGCTCTCGATCGCGATCAATGTCCCACCACCACGAACCCAGTTTTGGATGCGCTCGACCCCGTTGGCCCCTAGTGATCCGTAGTTGCCGGCTGCCATCACCAAGACGCTGTATTTGTTTAGGTCAACACGCCCAAAAGCGGATGTTTCGACCAGTGCCAGCGGCATGTCGAAACGCTGGTCGAGAAGGTGCCAGATCTCGCCGGCACTTCCCGAATCAACACCAGGACCCACGAGCATGAGGGTGTTCGGATTGGTGACTACCGCAAAGCTGGGGCTGCCGAGGTCGATACCGCTTTCAACCAATCCCGTGCCCACACCATAGACGGTAACACCGTCGCGGGCGGCATATTCCTGCATCATGGCATGAATCTCGGCAGATGTGGCAGGTTGGTTTGTGATTGGGATTAAGATGGTGCCATAGGTGAAATCGCGCATCCCTTGGGTTGTGGCGATGCGCAGCTCGCTTGTCGCCACCCGGGCCATGAGACCGCGCTGCATCAGGCTGCTCAGCATACGTGGTGCATAATATTCATCCCACTCAAACAGATAGGCATAGTCGCTGCGGCCGACAACCTGACCGGAGTTCCAATTCACGGATGTGACCTGGTCACCCTGCAGGCTGGCGCGATATTCGCCGGCACCCAGTTCAGCGAACGGCATGCCGTATCCAAGCGGAATCGTCCATGCCGAAATGTCGTAGAACAGGCTGTCCTCAAAGCTGGTGCGACGCTCGAACATGGCGGTGATCAGGCGGTACTGTGGCTGATTCGTCGGAATGATGTAGGCCGAACCGGCCTTGAATTCCTTGCCGCCAGAGCGAAGGTCGCTTGCCAGTTTGTACATCTTGATGTCGTGGTAGGTGAACATCTCGGCCATGTGGGCGGTTCTCCCGGCATCAAACTGGTCGCCAAAAACATACGCCTTGATCGGTGATGCGGCAGCCTCGCGCATGGCGGTGTCGTAGAACTCTTTTTGGTAGCTCAACAACGATTGGCGCATTTCTTTCGAGGCTTTGATGGAGGCCAAGCTTGCCACGAATTGGTTCTTGATGGTGAACGGAAAGGTCACTATTCCGTTCACGCTTTCCTGCACGTGCCCGCGCGAGCTTGCCTGCTCGAACAGAATCCCGATCGATCCGTTTCCGTCAGGATAGGTCGAACCTTTTCCGTAGTAAAAATCGTCGAAGCTCTGGCGGGTGTAATACATCGATCCGATGTCGTTAAGACCCGAAGCGTTGTATTTGGCAATCTCAGCCGTCAGCTCAAAGTTCTTCTTGGGTGTGAGCGGGTTGTTGCGCGACGGAATGCCCGGTTGGAAGAAGAAGGTGGAGTTCGTGCCCATTTCGTGGAAGTCGAGCACCACATTGGGCTTCCATTTGTGAAACTGGCGAATCCTCGCCTGCGATTCCGGGTGTTGAACAGGCAGCCAGTCACGGTTCAGGTCGAACCAGTAATGATTGGTGCGTCCGCCCGGCCACGTCTCGTTGTGTTCGCGGGTTGCTGGGTCAGCATTGATGTTCTTGCTTCGATTCGTGTTCACCCAGTGTGCGAAACGGTTCAGACCGTCGGGGTTCAGCACCGGGTCAAGAAGGATCACGACATTGTTGAGCAAATCGTCGATTTCCGGACCGGTGGCGGCTGCGTAGTGGTATGCCACCAACAATGCCGCATTTGCAGCGCTGGGTTCGTTTCCGTGCACGCTGTAACCCGACCAAATGACCGACGGGGCATTCGTCAAATCTGAGGTGCCGGGTTGGTCGGGATACGCCTTAGCCACATGGTTGCGACGAATCTCCTCCAGTCTGGCGTGGTTCGCCGGGCTGGTAATGGTGATGTGGATGAGCGGACGAAGCTCGTAGGTGCGTCCGATGATCTCGAATGATACCCTGTCGGAAGCTTCCGACAGCAGCTTCATGTAGCCAACGAGCTTATCGTGTTCCACGTGCCACTCTCCGACCTCATAACCGAGGAAAGACTTTGGGGTAGGAATATCGGGATTGTACCGTACACCTTCGGGCAGGTAGTAGGATAATTCCGTTTGGGCGATACTGGTATTGATGCCGGCACAAAGTGCCAACACAGCCAACAGACACAGACGTAGGGATTTGATCATGATGTAGGAGTTTTTGGGGTAGATTCGTTTCTGAAAATAGGATGCAGGATGGACATTCGTTTGAAAAAACTTGTGAAAACAAAGCCAATTATGCTGATAATTCACGTTTGACGATGCTTGAGAATCGGACTGGGTTCAAAGTGGCTTGAAAAAGTCGTAAAATCATCGTACTTATAGCTCACACCATGTTCCCAAATATTCCTGCCTAAGCACGCTAGCACGGAAAAGCGTTTTTATACGACAACCCCACTATGTCATTACCCGCCATATTGGCCGTTTCGGCCATCATACTCCTCATAGCCTATCGAACCTATGGAAGGTTCATCGCCAACAAACTGAGCATCGACAACAAGAATGTGACACCTGCACACAGGCTGTCGGACGGTGTCGATTACATTCCCAGCAAGCCTGCGGTCGTTCTTGGGCACCATTTTGCCTCGATAGCAGGAGCGGGTCCGATTGTTGGTCCCATCATTGCGGTGACATTCGGGTGGATTCCGGCCATTATTTGGATATTGATCGGCGGGGTGTTTTTCGGTGCCGTCCACGATGTAAGCTCCATGGTCGCGTCGCTCCGGCATCAGGGAAAAAGTATCGGTGTGATCATCCACAAGCATATTGGTGACAGCGGTAAACTCCTGTTTCTGATATTCAGTTTTTCCACCTTGGTGCTCATCATTGCCGTTTTTGCAGACATCGTGGCCAAGACGTTCGTCTCCGATCCCGGGGCTGCATCGGCATCCGTGTTTTTCATAGCCCTCGCCGTCATATTTGGGATCATCAACCGCAAATACAATTCCAAGAAGGCATTCCTGGTATTGACCATTCTCGGAGTGCTGACCATGTATGGCATGATCTACGTGGGGAGCCTGCTGCCGCTTGAGCTCACGTACACCGTTTGGGTTGGCATGCTGCTCCTGTATGCGTTCATTGCATCGGTCACACCTGTTTCTTTCATACTGCAGCCTCGCGACTACCTGAATTCCTTCTTGCTCTATGGCCTGATGTTGTTCGGTGTGATCGGGATTTTTTGGGCCAATCCAGAAATTCAGATGAACACCGAGGTAACCTACAACTCGCCGGCATTGGGCTACATGTTTCCGGTTTTGTTTGTGACCATTGCGTGTGGCGCCATCTCAGGGTTTCACTCGTTGGTTGCATCTGGCACCACTGCGAAGCAGCTTGACCGCGAAGAGGATGCCAAGGTTGTCGGTTATGGAGGCATGTTGATCGAATCGTTCTTGGCAATCATATCCGTTTGTGCCGTGATTGTGCTCGATCGTGGCGATTATGTTGCCCAGTTGTCAGCTTTGGGACCGGTGACGCTCTTTTCGCAGGGGCTTGGTGGAATGATCGCCTCCTTGGGGATTCCTCCGGTTATTGCAATATCGTTTGTGGCCCTCACGGTATCCGCTTTTGCCCTTACCACGCTCGACACCTGTACGCGTCTCGCCCGTTTTTCGATGCAGGAATTGTGCGAGGGAAACCTTCTTCCAGGTGCCGATTTCTTCGCTAACAATCGTTTTGCGGCCACTTTAGTACCGCTTCTTTTGTCCATCTTGCTTCTCCTAAGTGGCGAGTTTACGACGCTTTGGCCAATTTTCGGATCTGCAAATCAGCTGCTGGCCGCCTTGGCACTCCTGGCTGTGACGGTTTGGCTGTACCGGGTGGGTGTGAACCCCATGTTCACGTTACTTCCGATGATCTTTATGTTTGCCGTCACGCTGAGCTCCTTGTTCATCTTTGCCTACAAGAACTTTTCGGCGAACCAGTACTTTTTGGGAGTCATCGCCGTACTATTGTCGGTGCTCAGCATTACGCTCATCATTTTGGCCCGCCGCAGCCTTAAGCAGATCGTCGCAGAAACAAACCTGGCAGAAGCAAAAATGTGACGGAAAGATTCGCTGGCACGCTGTTTAGCGGTATCTTCTCGGCCATGAAAAAACGTACTTGCCACTCGGCGGCGCTGGTGCTTGCAGTCACTATAATCGGTTTGTTCCGGCCAGGCACGGTATTGTCCCAGGAGTTTGCCCCAAAATTCAAACCGGAAATCACGATACAAAGGTCCGCCGGACCCATTGTCATCGACGGATTCTTGGACGAAGAGGCCTGGTCATTGGCAGCCTATGCCGACGGATTTGCGGAAACGTTTCCCCGCGACCTAGTGCGTCCTCCACATGACACGAAGGTCATGCTTGCGTACGACGACGCATACCTGTACCTGGGCATTGTGGCATACGACCAACCGTCCACCATCCGCTCGAACCTTACCGACCGGGATGCCATCTTCAACGACGACTTTGTGGGCATCATCATCGATACCTATGGCAATGGGACGTGGGGGTATCAACTCTTCTTCAACCCTCGGGGTATTCAGGGCGACATGAGGATATCGGGCGGAAATGAGGATGCCAGTTTTCACCTCGTGCATGCATCCAAAGGCAGGATAACCGACGATGGTTATGTCGTTGAGGTCGCGATCCCGTTCAGTGAGTTGCGTTTTCCGGCAAGCTACGAGCAGGAATGGAGGGTCACCTTTTGGCGTACCAGACCCCGGAGCAGCCGTGAGCGGTCTTCATGGGCGGCCATATCGCGCGATGATCCATGCTTTCTGTGTCAACTGGGCACCCTGAAAGGTATAGAGGGCGTAGAGCCAGGAAAGCAGCTGCGACTGTTGCCGTCGCTTACGGTCACCCAGAGCGGTGCCCGACCAACGCCAGATGAACCTATCGAAAATGACAGGATCGAAATACAGCCATCTCTCGGATTAAGCTACAACCTCAGTTCGAGTGTGACTGCTGAACTGACCTTGAATCCAGATTTCAGTCAAATTGAAAGTGATGCCGGTCAGATTGATGTAAACACGACCACCGCGTTATTTTTCAATGAAAGACGGCCGTTTTTCCAGGAGGGTAGCGACTTGTACGCATCTCGCATCAACCAGTTGTACACTCGGTCGGTGAACGCGCCAATCGCGGCAGTCAAACTGATTGGGCGCACGGCGAGTTCGAATTTTGCCTGGCTCAGTGCCTGGGATGAACAGACTCCCGTGATCATCCCCTTGGAGGAGCGCAGCCGATTGGTGCAAAGGAGCGGAAGCCTTGTGAACGTGGGAAGGTACAAGCACTCGTTCGGCAACGACAACGATGTCGGATTGATATTTACCGATCGGCGCTACGAGGAGGGTGGCAGCGGTTCGACGGTGGGTCTGGATGGAAGAGTTCGATTTACACGCACTCTCTCGGCTTCCTACCACCTGGTTGTCTCACAAACCGACGAGGGAAATGATCCGTCGCTGAACGAGCGTCTTGGAGGCTCCTCCATTCGTCATGGCAACCATACGATCGCCTTCGATGGAGAATCATTTATCGGGACGGGAATTGGAATCGGATTATCACAAAACGGCCGACACATTCGTTCAACGTTAAATTATATGCAGCTCAGCCCTGAATTTAGGGCACATGCCGGGTTTGTGAACGCCAACAGCCAGCGCAATATTTCGAACAACACGTCACTGATATTTTATCCGGCCACACCGCTGATCGACGAACTGAGATTACAGCATATCGGCGGACTCTTCTACAATTGGGACGGCCTACAGAAGGATCGATTCAGCATGCCATCCATCAATCTGACACTGCCGGGTCAGACGGGGGTTCAGATCGGTTATTTGTGGAGCACGGAACGGTTTGCAGGAGTTCTACACTCCGGCATACGACGTTGGGAGGCGAACATCATGACCAGCTTCAGCGCGTCGGTGTCGAGTGGATTCTCCGTCGAAAAGGGCAGATTTATTGCTCGATTTGCACGGCCCGCATTTTTGGGCGAGGGTCACCAGTTGGATTTTTATCTCAGATGGACACCCGTCAGTCAACTTGAAATCCGTCCGTCGATCGCCTGGGAAGAACTGAACAATCCGTTTACCGACGAAGAGCTTTTCTCCGTGTATATTATGAGAAGCAGGCTTAACTATCAGTTTACCCGTGAGCTGTTCTTGAGGGTGATCGCGGAGTACAACAACGGAAACGGGAATTTCGACATCCAACCGTTGCTGACGTATAAAATCAATCCGTTTTCGGTGTTCTATCTCGGCACCAACAGGTTGTATTCTGAGTGGGACGGAATGTCGACGATAAAGCTCCGCGACAGGCAGTATTTCTTGAAGGCGCAGTATTTGTTTTAGTAGTAGAGTAGTAGAGTGGTAGAGTGGTGTGTAACGTTCAGTGAAGGATCCTGCTGAATGTTGTTCTGCACGACTTTGGGACGGCGTACAGTTGACAAACAAGTTGAAATTATCGTAAACGAAAAGGCCCACTGACGTTTTACACCAGTAGGCCTTTTCTTTAACAATACCACCAACTACTAACTACTCTATCACTCTACTTCTTCAGCGCATGCTTGCCGGCCTTGACGCCGTCGTAGGTTACCTCAAATGGTCCGTTGCCTTGCACAATCCACACAACCTGGACGTTCCCGTTACCTGGAACGGCATCAACCTCGACACGCTCAGGGCGACCGGGTTGCTCGTTGAAGGTATCGTTGAAGCGATTTGTGCGTATCCCGCTTGAAATGACGTTGCCACCCTTCAACGTGACCCAATCGGGCCTGTGGATGCTGTTGCGCACGTCTACGGCCAAGCGGCTTGGAACGGTGCGTTCATTCACGATATTTGCCACCACTTCGGTGAGTCCATTTCCGAGAGATTTGGTCTCTATCGAGTGGATGCGAATCGTGGGCAAGTGCCATGCGTGATGAAGTGTAAAGGCCATGTTACGATGGCATTCCTCCTCGAGAAGGAAGGACGGTGGCATGCGCCCGACATACTTTTTGGTTCCGCCAACCTCGACTTTTCCAAACACGGGATGGTCAACTTCCTCCCAGGGCACATAGGCATCGCCGAACAGCAGCAGTCGGTCGAATTCGGCCAAGGTCGTATTTCCGCCGGCACCACCACCACCGCCTTGTGGATTTTGGCGGAACATGTTGTATTGCGCCCAAAGCTCGTTTACAAACGGCATGATGCCCTCTCCAGCATAGAGCCAGTCGGTTTCGCCGCCATAAACGGTGTAGAGGTCGCGCCATGTAATCAAATAGCGGTATCCGGGCAATTGGCGCTCCCCAATGGCACCGATGTAATCGAAGGCGCGCTCATCGGCAGGCTCGACACGGTCTTCGCGGGCACC
>CAYZWQ010000020.1:0-24610 GCA_964481355.1 uncultured Chitinophagales bacterium | reverse complement strand
ATGTTGGCACTTCCCTACGTGCTCACTGGGAGGTTGTGGGTTTCGATCGGACTGCATTTCACCTGGAATTTTTCACAAGGTGCCATTTTCGGATTCCCTGTTAGCGGCAAATCGTTTCGGACGTCGGTAGTGCAGACCATCGAAAATGGACCCGACTGGTTCACAGGGGGCGAATTTGGCCCAGAAGCAGGTGCCGTCGGCCTGCTCGCGATGATGTTGCTCACCGTGTGGATCTTTTTCCGATTTAGACACGCATCGATCGATGCAGGCATTAACGAAATGATCACACCGCCTCAATCCATGTAGGCTAGTGGCACGTGCGCAGGTTAGTGTTAGATTTCGTATCTTGTGAGATTATTGTATAACCGTTCGGTGTAAGAAAGTGGCCGGGCGGACACCAGACTAATCCGACTGCCTTGTCATTTACCGAATTCGGACTCAGCCAGGAAATCATCGACGGCATCCTGGACATGGGTTTCACCCAACCAACTCCCATACAAAAGCAAGCCATTCCCCTCGTGCTAGAGGGGCGCGACATTGTCGCCTCTGCCCAGACGGGCACCGGAAAAACGGCTGCTTTTGTCGTTCCCATCCTCGAGAAGATCAAAAACAGCCCCAACAAGGGCATTCAGTGCCTCATTCTGTCGCCGACGCGTGAGCTTGCCCAGCAGATTGACGAGCAGATCTTTGCCATCGGCTATCACGTCGATATCCCTTCAGTAACGATCTATGGCGGCGGCGACTGGGGTGAACAGCAGAAGGCGCTCGAACGCGGCGTGCGAATCATTGTCGCCACACCTGGACGCCTGCTTGATTTGATGAAGGTCAGGAACCTTGATTTCAGCAACATTGAAGTGCTTGTGCTCGATGAGGCCGATAGGATGCTCGATATGGGCTTCATACCCGACGTGCGCACGATCATCAACCGAGTTCCCAAAAACCGTCAGACGCTCTTCTTCTCGGCGACGATCCATGACAAGCTCAAACCGCTCCTCGACGAGTTTCTCGTAAACCCACACCGTATATCGATTGCGCCGAACACGACGGCGACAAATGTAAATCAATGGCTGTACTTCGTCGACTTTGACAAGAAGCCGGACCTTGTGAAGTTTTTGATGGAAGACGACCGCTTCCCATCGTGTATTCTATTTACAGGAACCAAGCGCGGCGCCGACGAACTGGCACGCGAGCTCAGGCGCAAGCGCCTCACGGTGGCGAGCATCCACGGCGACCGCACGCAACAGGAACGCGAGGAGGCGCTGGCAGCTTTCAAACAGGGCAACATCCGCATCTTGGTTGCCACGGACGTCCTTGCACGGGGTATCGATATCGAAGAGGTGTCGCTGGTCATCAATTATGATGTGCCACGCGAGCTCGAAGACTACATCCACCGAATCGGGCGTACGGCGAGAGCCGACGCCAAGGGCGATGCCATCACCTTTGTGGCACATCAGGACAAGCGCTATCTGGAGCCTATTCGCAAAGCGATGGGCGACAAGCTCGTGGTCTTGAACCTGCCTGAGCACCTCGCCGGCAGATCCGATGAGCATGACGCTGAGCGTCCGACTCGAGGTCATGACAGAGGACCCAGACGCGACCCGCGCAGACAGCCCAGGCCATCCGAAACCACAAGCAAAGAATCGTCGGCCGAAGCTGCAGAAAAAGGGGCTGAGGTTGCATCGGAAGATGCCGCATCCGATACCGTCAAAGCTGCCCCTCGTGGACGCAGCCAACGCCGCAGTCCTGATCGGCAAGCATCCGACAAAGCGCAGGACAACCAGCGTGCAGATGCTGCCGAAGCCGTCGACCATGCCGCAAATCCAGCTGCAGAAAAACAGCGTGGCGACAAAACCGATAAGGGCAGCGATGTGAATACGGAATCGACTTCATCGGCCGTTACCGAAGGTGCCTCAGAGCCACGGCCGGCGCGTCGCCGTCGTAGAGGCGGCAGAAACCGTCGAGGACGCTCATCAGATGCCGAACCACACGCAGGTGAGCAAAAAGCCGCCCCTCCTGCAGATAGAAGACGGGAGCAAGGGGAAGGACGCCCCGACCAAAGGAGACAGAACCCGCCCCGCGAAGATCGCACCGATCAGCGCAAGCCAAATCTCCCACGTGAACCAAGGGATCAAAGAGGCGAAAAACCGCGTGATGGTGGGCAGCGGGGAAAACGAGACAACAGAAGCGGAGGCAACCGCCGGCGTGACCCACGTTACGACCGACCCACCAACTACGGCGTGACTCACAAACTGCCCGTCACCAACGATCTGTCTTCGATGTCGACATCGCTGAAAGACGGAAAAGGTGCATCCAAGCCAAAGACAGATGAGCAAAAATCCGGTGTCTTCGGCTTCATCAAAAAAATCTTCGGCAAAGAATAAACCTGACCCTCAATCCTTTCCTCAGTCTTACCCTCAGTCTAATCCTCAGTCCTTTCCTCAATCTTTTCCTCAGTCCTCACTTCAATCCTCAATCCTCAATCCTCAGTTCTCATCCCAGGTCCCTCACCCGGGATGTGTTCAATCAGTTTGTTGAAGTCGTCCATGTGACGCGCCGCTTTGCTTAGCTGGTCGGCCACACGTTTGTAATTTCGGATCATCTCATGGAGATTCAGCATGGTCTGAACACTGATTTTTTCTTGGCCACCATAGGTGAGGATGGCGATTTTAACCTTGTTGTAGATTTTTTCGACATTCTCCTCAAGTTCGTTCACCTTTTCGAGGCTGAATCCGACCATCTCAGAGTCGCAGGCTAAGGTCAAATCGTAAACGGAATCTTCGAGCAGCTTGATCTCCTGTCGGTTGATGGCATCGATGTTGTTTTGCTCCTTGATGTGAAGTGCCATTAAGGCATGATCGGAAGCCTCTCGGAAATATTGAAGCACTCGCAGTGCTTGGGGAAGAGAGTATTCGAGATTGGGTGGCATATGAAGGCGGTGCATCTTTTGAATGTATGCAACGACCTCAAGGTGCAGATGATCGACCGTGTCTACGTATTGGTGCAGTTCTTTGTGCGATCGGTCTCCCAAAAGCACATGCCTGACCGCCTTCCTCGATTTCTTTCCTACGCGTTTGAGCTCAAACACCAGTGCACTTACGGCAAGCGATGGCGTTTGAAGCAGGGTGTCGTCGAGGTACTTCGGTCGGTCAGCGGTGCGCTCCGACCCAGTGAAGTGGCGCCCCAGCCATGTAACCAGCTGTCTTGTAAATGGAATGAAAATTACCAATCCCGTCAGCTTTTTCATGGTATGGAACAACGCAACGGATGTGGCGACAGATAATTCGGGTCCAAAGAGCAGGTCGATTGCGTCCAGATAAACTCCGACCAGGAAAAATGTGACGATTCCGGTCACTACGTTAAAGAGTACATGGGCTGTCGCAGTCCGCTTCGCCGATGAAGTGGATCCGATAACGGCAAACAGAGCCGTCGAAGTCGTGCCGATGTCTGCGCCAATGACCATGGTCGCCCCGGCATGCAGCGGGATGAAGCCGCCAGCCACGGCAGTGATCACGATGGCGATGGATGCCGACGATGACTGCATCAATGAAGTGAGCCCCACTCCAATTCCAAGCATCAGCAGCCGGCTCTGGAACGACTCTCCGAGTGCCTCAAAAGGGATGTCGTTGCCCAACCCTTCGAAAGAGTCCTTCAGCACGTCGATCCCGAGGAAGAAGATGCTCAGACCTACCAGAGCCTGCCCAAGCCCACCACGTTTCGTTCCCTCCTGACCCAGCCACAGTATCATGCCAAGTGCCAAAAAAGGCATGGCAAATGCCTGCAGGTTGATGTTCAGACCTACCGTCGACACAATCCAACCCGTGAATGTGGTGCCAACGTTGCTCCCGAAGATCACATAGACCGCCTGCAGCAGCGACATGATACCGGCATTGACGAAACCGATCGTCGCAAATATCACCGCACTCGAACTTTGGACAATGGCGGTGATAAGGACACCCGACATCACCCCTTTCGCAGGGGTGGATGTCCAGTGCGCCAACAAATTTCGTAATGAGTCACCCGCCGACAGCTTCAGCCCGTCTGTGAGCATTTTCATGCCCAACAAGAACAGAGCAATGCCGCCAAGGAACATGGTGACAAGTTCGATCATGCTACTGCTCTGCGAGCCACCTCTCAGCGTCTAAGGCTGCCATGCATCCGGTTCCGGCGGCAGTGATTGCCTGTCGATAAACGCTATCTTGGGCGTCGCCGCAGGCAAAGATGCCCTCCACATTCGTGTGCGTCGATCTCGCGTGCGTTTGGATGTACCCGACATCGTCCATTTCGAGGACACCCTTGAACAGGTCTGTGTTGGGCTTATGGCCAATGGCCATAAAGACGCCCGTGACATCATCAAGCTTGGTCAGCGTGTCGTCGTTTACATTGCGGAGCACGATGCCTTGCACAACCTTGTCGCCCAGTATTTCTTCCACGACGGAATTCCATGCCACATCGACCTTTGGGTTCTCGAGCACGCGCGTCTGCATCACCTTGGAGGCACGAAATTCATCCCGTCGATGCACAAGTGTCACTTTAGAGGCAAACTTGGTCAAAAAGCCCGCTTCTTCCATAGCGGTGTCGCCGCCACCAACAACCACGACGTGCTGGTTTCGGAAAAAGGCTCCGTCGCAGGTCGCACAGGCCGAAACGCCATAACCGCGCAGCCTTGTCTCACTCTCGATATTGAGCCATTTTGCAGAGGCACCTGTTGCCACGATCAACGCCTTGGCATAAACATCGTACGATTCATCGATGGTGAGCCTGAACGGGCGTTGCGTCGTGTCGACATTGGTCACAAAGCCATAACGGGTGTCGGCACCGAAACGCTGCGCCTGCTCCCGGAACATGTTCATCATTTCAGGACCCATCACGCCGTTCGGAAATCCAGGATAATTTTCGACGTCGGTGGTCGTCATGAGTTGTCCGCCTGGTTCGGCACCCTCAAAGAGAAGCGGCTTGAGGTCGGCACGGGCGGCATAGATGGCGGCTGTGAATCCGGCTGGCCCACTGCCCATGATGACTACTTCAAATGTTTTATCTGCGATGTCTTCCATTTCTGTTGTCTGAATAATTCGATAATGGATGAAGTTACGATTTTTTGCCTTGTCGATATGTGACTAAAGTTACCTTATGGGGATCGGTGATCAGGGATCAGGGATCTGCAACGGTTAGTTATGCTTGCCTCTGCTGATATGGTGAGTTAATCCAAGAAGTTGATTCCCGATCACCGATCCCTGATCACCGCTCTCCATAAGACGCAATATTATTGGCATGAAGTGCAATAAGAAGCCCTTTCCGATTCAGTTGCAGTTGATTACATTGCGTACATCATTGTATGCTTTGGCCGGACCAGTTTTAATTGGCGAATTTTGGCCGAGGTTCACGTACTTAATGCAGGATTACGATTATGATAGCAGCCGTACCAAAGGAGACTTTGGCCGGAGAGACGCGTGTCGCCTTGACACCCGATCTTGTGGCCGAAGTCCGGAAATTAGGGATGGAGGTTTGGGTAGAGACGGGTGCGGGCGACGGTTCATTCGCATCGGACACCCAGTATGAACAGGCAGGTGCCTCTATTGCATCTACTGCCGACGCCCTCTACGAGAAAGCCGGCATGATTTTGAAAGTCCAAAAGCCGACCGACGCCGAAATCGCAAAAATGAAGCCGGGCACCATACTGATTTGCTTTCTGTGGGCATTGAGCGACCCCGAACTGGTCGAGAAGCTCAGAAAAGCGAAGGTTACAGCTTTGGGTATGGAGGCCATACCCCGCATCACACGCGCGCAGAGCATGGATGCGCTCTCTTCGATGAGCTCTCTGGCCGGATATAAGGCCGTGCTGATCGCAGCAGCAAACCTTGGGAAGTACCTTCCCATGATGATGACCGCGGCAGGAACCATCCGGCCGTCGAAGGTGCTGATTCTGGGAGCAGGTGTTGCAGGGCTTCAGGCGATTGCGACTGCCCGCAGGTTGGGTGCCATCGTCGAGGCGTTCGACGTGCGTCCAGCCGTGAAAGAACAGGTTGAGAGCCTGGGAGCCAAGTTCGTGGACGTGCCGCTCGATTCCGATACCGAAACAAAGGGTGGATATGCCAAAGAGCTTTCGAAAGATGCCCAAGAGCGTCAGCGCGAGGTGATCCACAAGCACGTGAAGTCGGCCGATGCAGTCATAACCACCGCCCTGATTCCGGGGAAGAAGGCGCCGATCCTTATCACGAAGGCCATGGTGGACGACATGGTCCCAGGATCTGTGGTAATCGACCTCGCCGCCGAACAGGGTGGGAACTGCGAGTACACCGTAGCTGGTGAAGTTACCAGCATAAACGGCGTCATGATTCATGGACCCGTCAACATGCCAGCTAGCATGCCGGTACACGCCAGCCAATTATATGCGCGCAACATGGTCGCCTTGTTGAAAAACATGGTGAAAGAGGGTGAACCCGTCTTCGACATGAACGACGAAATAACCCTGTACACCACCATCACCCGCGACGGCGAGATAGTAACCCCACTCCTTAAACCTGCAGAGGCTTGATATGGACATGAACATCTTCAACCTGTTTGTCTTCGTCCTGGCGTGCTTTGTCGGGTTCGAGGTCATTTCTAAGGTTCCCAACACCCTTCACACTCCACTGATGTCGGGCTCAAACGCCATATCGGGCATCACGATCGTGGGAGCACTGGCTGTCATCAGCCACATCGACGGACCCATTGTGCAATGGCTGGCTTTGTTCGCACTGATTTTTGCGACCATCAACGTGGTCGGCGGCTTTATGGTCACCGATCGTATGCTTCAAATGTTTCGCAAAAAGGACTGAGCCATGGATATCACAACTATTGTACAACTGTCATATCTGTTGGCCATCGTCTTTTTCATCGTTGGCCTGAAACGCCTCAGCTCGCCCGCAACGGCACGCTCGGGTAACCAGCTTGCGTCTGTGGGCATGCTGATCGGTGTTGTTGCGACATTGGCTGGACAAGGAATTCTCGGATGGGAATTTATCGTTGCCGGCCTGGTGATCGGCGGTCTTGTGGGCGCCGTGCTCGCAAAGAAAATTGAGATGACCTCCATGCCTGAGATGGTGGCCATATTGAACGGTTTCGGAGGCATCGCGTCCGCTTTGGTTGCCATGGCAGAGTTCTACACCTACGAAGATCCTGAAATGCTTGCGGCCGGTGATGTCGGCATCGTCGGATTGAGTATCCTGATTGGCTTCTTGACGTTCACGGGAAGTCTGCTCGCCTTTGGGAAGCTCAAGGGTTTTGTTACCGGAAGAGCCGTGACCTACAAGGGCCAACAGATCATTAACGGCCTGTTGGGTCTGATCACGATTTCCTCTCTGGTGATGTTCGCCATGCAGCCCTACATGCCCATGTGGATGTATGTCCTGATCGTCGGCGCCCTTATTCTCGGCGTCGTGTTGGTGATCCCGATCGGTGGCGCAGACATGCCGGTTGTGATTTCGCTGTTGAACTCCTATTCGGGTGTTGCGGCGTCTGCCACCGGTTTCGTCCTGAACAACAACTTGCTCATCATATCAGGCGCCTTGGTGGGTGCTTCCGGGCTTATCCTTACGAACATCATGTGCAAAGCGATGAACCGTTCGCTCGGTAACGTGCTGTTCGGCGCCTTCGGGTCCGTTATCGAACAAGTCGCCGGTCCTGACGATGGTGGAGCCAAAACTGTACGGCAGGCAACGGCTGAGGATTTGGCCGTCATGACCTCCTATGCACAGAAAGTGATCATCGTGCCGGGTTATGGTCTAGCTGTAGCACAGGCTCAGCACAGCATCCGAGAGGCAGGCGAATTGCTGGAGCGCAAGGGTGTCGATGTGCGTTATGCAGTACACCCGGTGGCAGGACGTATGCCCGGACACATGAACGTGCTTTTGGCAGAGGCCAACGTGCCGTACGACCAGCTTTACGACATGGATGAGATCAACTCCGAATTCGAAAGCACCGATGTTGTGCTGGTGATCGGAGCAAACGACGTTGTGAACCCGGCGGCACGCGACAATCCGGCCAGCCCGATTTACGGAATGCCGATCTTGGACGTCGACAAGGCAAAAACTGTCGTAGTGTTCAAACGAAGCTTGAATCCGGGCTTTGCCGGCATCGACAACGAGCTGTTCTACAAGCAAAATACGTACATGTATTTCGGCGACGCCAAGAAGTCGATCTTGGCCTTGATCAGCGCGATCAAGGAAGTTTAGACGATTACAACTCGCAAAACGTATGCGAAGGGCTCCGTGCACATGTGTGCGGAGCCTTTTTTTATGATGGCGTCATCCCTTTTTACATGGTCATTAGTGTGGATATCCAACGCAATTATCTTCGTATCTTTACGCTCGAAAGTGCCGAGGAATTATCGAATTGACCCCCTAAAAGCAGCATGAAAACCCGCGTCCCCCACATCTACGTCCATACGCTTGGCTGCTCCAAGAACATGGTTGATTCGGAAGTATTGGTAGCACAGGCCAGGGCGAATGACTTTGTGGTAACAGAGTCGGTCGACAAAGCCGACGTACTAGTCATCAACACCTGTGGGTTCATCGAAGCCGCGAAGCAGGAGTCGATCGACCACATCCTCCAGGGCGTGGAACTGCGCAAAAAGGGCCAGCTGAAAAAACTGCTGGTTATGGGTTGTCTTTCGCAGCGGTATCAGTCTGATTTAGAGTCGGAGATCCCACAGGTGGACCGTTACTTCGGGTCCATGCACCTGCCCGAAATCTTGGAGGAGCTCGGGGGTTCCTACAAATACGAGCTGCTCGGTGAGCGTTCGCTATCGACGCCCTCCCACTTTGCCTACCTGAAAATTTCGGAGGGGTGCGACAACCCCTGTTCCTTCTGTTCGATTCCACTCATGAGGGGTGGCCACAGGTCCAAACCAATGGACGAGCTGCTAATGGAGGCTCGATTGCTGAAGGCACAAGGTGTGCGTGAGCTGATCCTGATTGGCCAAGATTTGACCTACTACGGCCTGGATGTCTATGGCACACGAACCCTCGCCGAACTTCTGAAACGTCTTTCAGACTTGGGTTTTGACTGGATTCGGCTGTTGTACGCCTATCCAGCCAAATTTCCGATGGATATCCTACCGGTGATCCGCGATAGGGAAAACATCTGCAAGTATCTAGACATGCCCGTGCAACATGTTGACACCGACGTCCTGAAATCCATGAGGCGCGGCATCACAGAAAACCGGCTCAGGGAGCTGATCGGCATCATCCGTGACGAAGTGCCGGGAATCAGAATGCGCACGACGCTCATCTTGGGTTATCCTACCGAAACGAAGGAGCATTTCAACCGACTGCTTGACTTCATGCGCGACATCCGCTTCGACCGCCTCGGGGTGTTCGCCTACAGCCAGGAGGATGGCACGACCGCGTATGACCTCGGCGACCCGATATCGAGAAGGGAAAAACAGCGTCGCGTGGCCGAAGCCATGAATCTGCAGCAGGAAATCAGCCTCGAAAAGAACCTGATGTTGGTCGGAAACGAAATGAAGGTGCTCATTGACCGCATCGAGGACGGGGTTGCCTATGGACGCACCGAATTCGACACCCCGGAAGTCGACAACGAGGTCATCATCCAGACAGCCCAAGCCGGATTCGACGTTGCAGGGCTCTCGGTCGGATCGTTCTACAATGTGGAAATCACCGACGCAGAAGCCTTCGACCTCTTTGGTTCCATAACGTCTCGGGAATAATTGACGGATTGAACTACTTGCATCTGGCAGTCCAATTACCGTAATTGCGGGAATAAACCCGTATCTAGCACTTGGCAGCATGGCCCATTCCTACCGTTTTGTCGACGGAGTAAAACTGGACAACCATTTGATCGACGCGGCTGACATTGCCGTCTCAGGTAAAGGTGACGGCAGGATATCGATGGAGGATGCACGTGAACTGATGCGGCGCGTCAAGGAAGACGGGATGTATTCCGATATCGAAAAAGTGACCATCTCCTATATTCGGGAACATTACAAGTGGACCGATGAGGCCGACGAGTGGTTTCGCACAGAGATTCGCCGCTGGGCCGCCAAATCGGGTATCGGGGATCGGTGATCACCGATTTTACATCTTTTAATATTCTTCGTCACAATTCCCCGAAAAACATAGGATTGATCCGATTTGCGGTCGTATTTTCGAATTTGTGCCCGTTTGGGCATGTTTATTTCGGGATGTACCTTTAACAGTCAGACATATATATGAAACACTCCATACTGTCGCGTGTAAAAATGGGCTCATCACCTGTTTTTGCCATGATATTGGCAGGCTCTTTGGTAGCAGGTGCCTGTACTTCGTCAAAAACTGCTGCACCTACACCCCCGGCAAGGCCAGCGGCACAAGCCGGATCTCCTAATGGCACTCCTGCAGCCAGCCCAGCTGCATCACGCCCGGGCGCGGCAGCGCAGGGTATGAAGCCGTACAAAGACGTCATCACCAACAAGGCCAAGACAGACGATGGTATGTTTAAGGTCCACGAGGTTGATGGTAAGTACTACTTCGAAATTCCAGATGCCTTGATGAACCGTGAGATCATGATGATCAGCCGCATTTCCAAAACGGCGACTGGAATCGGCTTCGGTGGTGAGAAATTTGGACAGCAAAGCCTGCGCTTTGTCCGTCGCGGCGATAATATTGACATGCGCGCCATAGGCCACCAAAACGTTGCCGCCGACTCGCTTCCAATCGCGCAAGCCATCCGCAACTCGAACAACGAGCCTATTCTCTACACGTTCGACATCAAGTCGTTGGGTAAAGACTCCAGCGGAGTGGTCATCGAAGTCACCCCTCTGCTCACGCAAGACGTGCCGTTCCTTGGCATGAATGCCAACCAGCGCACATCACTGCGGGTGCGTCGCCTCGACAGTGGGCGCTCCTATGTTGAGTCGATCAACAGCTACCCCGACAACGTCGAGATGCGCCATGTACTGACCTACGATGCGCAGTCACCGCCTACTAATCCTGCCACCAGCACCATCACCTTGGAAGTGAATCACTCGATGATCCTCCTTCCTGAGACACCGATGATGCCCCGTATCTACGACCCCCGCGTCGGCTTCTTCGCCGTGCGCCAAGTAGATTACGGCTTGGATGAGCAGCGCTCCACAACGCGTACATACATCAAGCGCTGGAGGCTCGAACCAAAGCCTGAGGATGTTCAGCGCTACCTTGCTGGCGAACTGGTTGAACCAGTCAAACCAATCGTATACTATGTCGACCCGGCTACTCCTGAGAAATGGCGCCCATACTTGATCCAAGGTGTGGATGACTGGCAGGTTGCCTTTGAAGCTGCAGGCTTTAAGAATGCCATCATCGGCAAACTGCCCCCAAGCCCAGAGGAAGATCCCGAATTCAGCCCTGAGAACATTCGTTACTCCGTGATCCGCTACTTCACATCGCCGATCGCCAATGCGTATGGACCATCGGAAGCTGACCCTCGTTCTGGCGAGATCCTCGACTCCGATATCGGTTGGTATCACAACGTCATGAACCTGCTCCGCAACTGGTTCTTCGTTCAGACGGCCGCCATCAACCCAGAGGCCCGTGGCATCAAATTCCGCGACGAAGTTATGGGCGAGCTCATCCGTTTTGTGTCTGCACACGAGGTTGGACACACCCTCGGCTTGCCGCACAACATGAAGGCCAGCTCCGCATATCCTGTCGACTCGCTTCGCTCAGCCTCGTTCACCCAGAAGTATAACACGGCTCCATCCATCATGGACTACGCCCGCTTCAACTACGTGGCCCAGCCGGGCGATGCAGGTGTCGCACTGATGCCAGGTGTTGGCCCATACGACAAATACGCCGTAAACTGGGGCTATCGCTGGTTGCCAAATATCACAGATCCCACACAGGAGAAGGAGACACTCGACAGCTGGATCAAGGCCGTTGAGGGCGACCCGATGTACATGTTCGGCGATGACGGCGACGGACGTATCGACCCGTCTGCCCAAACCGAAGACCTTGGCGACGATTCGATGAAGGCCAGTGCCTATGGCATTGCCAACTTGAAGCGCATCGTGCCAAACCTGATTGAGTGGGGCACTGTCGAAGGAGAAGGCTATGACGAGCTTGCCGAGCTTTATGGACAAGTTCTTGGCCAATGGAACCGTTACATGGGCCACGTGTCCACAAACGTCGGTGGTGTTTACCGCACACGTAAAGCTGCAGGCCAGGAAGGCGTTATCTATGAATACGTTGAGAAGGAGCGCATGCAGCGCGCCGTGAAGTTCCTGAACGAAGAAGCCTTCAAAACGCCGACCTGGATGATCAACCAAGACATCCTTGGCCGCATCGAAAACATGGGCTTGACCAACCGTGTGATCGGTGCGATGACAGGCACCTTGAACCGCGTTCTTGACACCCAGAAGATGCAGCGCCTGCTCGACTATGAGGCCATGAAAGGCAACCAAGCTTACACCCTGTCGAATATGCTCGCAGACCTGCGTCAAGGCGTATGGACGGAGCTTGGCACGGGTCGCAGCGTCGACATTTATCGCCGCGGCTTGCAGCGTGGATACGTAGAGCGCATGGGTTCTTTCATGGTCGATGCTCCTGCACCGGCCATGGGTGGATTTGGCGGTGGTGCCGGCTCCACTGTCAACATGTCAACCAACGACATTCGTCCTCTTGTCCGTGCCGACCTCACCCGTCTGCGTGGCGAACTGCGCAATGCCGGTGGCGATGCCGTTACACGCGCCCATTACCAAGATCTGGTGGCTCGCATCGATGCGATCCTAGATCCCAAGTAACCGGTTAAAATCTAAAAAAAAGCCCCATTCTAACGAGTGGGGCTTTTTTTTTGTGCCCATATTAGATTGGCTCTCAAGCGGGTCTACTCGACTTTGAACAAGTCGCGCAGCAGACGCTTCGACTGCTCGTCATGGCTTCGTGCCACGAAGACCGGGTAAGTGTGCTCGGTGCGGATGATGCGATCGGTAGTGCTGCCCAACAAAAATGCCGCCAAGCCCGATCGTCCACGGCTGCCAAGAACGATTAGGTCGGCTTCTATGTCTTTAGCCGCAGAAAGAATGGCGGCGGCGGTACCACGGTCTTCTTCCACAACCATTTGTTTTACGAGAACCCCATCCAATGATGGCAACTTCGAAACCCAGTCATGAAGCCCCTTGTCTGTAACCTCTCGCATCTTCTCGCTCATTTGGTCGTACGTGAGTCCCGATTTGAAGTAACCCGAGGGAACATTGTAGGCAGAAAGCACATCCAGATGGTGCATCTGTGGCAAGTGCGACTTCAGCTTGACAATGCAGTCGTACGCTACTCGCGACGCTTCTGAAAAGTCGGTTGCCAACAGCACCCGTTTGATCTCTGCATTGTCGATTTCTGGGACCAGCCAGAGGCTGGCCGGTGACCTGGATGCCAATTGGGAAACCAAATATCCGGCACCATGGTCGTGATTGCGTTTTCCAAGAAATGCCACATCGATGTCCCAGGCATGCATGTAACGCAGTATCTCTGAAGAGGGTGATCCCTTCAAAACGGCAGCTATGGATGTTTCGGCACCCTTCAGCCCGACCTTGATGGCATGCTTGCGCAGATCGTCGGCATCAAAACCGTCGTGGTTCACATCCAACGATTCCTCGAATTCGGATGCGGGGAAATAGTTGTCGGTGTCTTTTATTACATGGACAAGGTGCAGCTGAGCACCGTCGAACAGCTGCGGAATACGGGAGACATACGATATGATGTGTTTATCGAAGGGCTCCAGGCTCAGACATATGAGTAGTCGTTTCATGGCAGTACATAGAATCCAATGCAGTTGTTAGCGGGACAATCAAAGATCACACAGACAAGCCCTATTGTAAGGTACTAGGCTACTGCACAAAAAAAAAGCCACATCACTCGGTGATGTGGCCTATCGTCGCTAAAATGTACGAACGATTAGTTGCCGGCTGGCGGCATCAATACAGAGTCGATGACATGGATCACGCCGTTGCTGGCAGAGATGTCGGTCGTAACTACGTTGGTCGAGCCGTTGAGCACCACACCTGCATCGCCGACTGCGATTGCGATGGTTGCACCGTTAACGGTGGTGGCTTCGTTGAGAGTCACAACGTCGGCTGCCATTACACTGCCACTTACCACGTGGTAGAGCAAGATAGCCTTGAGCTGCTCAATGTTTTCTGGGAGCAACAGGTTTTCTACAGTTCCTTCTGGAAGCTTGGCGAAAGCATCGTCAGTTGGAGCAAAAACAGTGTATGGACCAGGGCCCATGAGGGTTTCTGCCAAACCGGCGGCTTGAACGGCCGCTACGAGGGTTGTAAACGTACCAGCTGACTGAGCAACAGCAACGATGTCGTTAGCTGGAGCTGCCTCTTCTACTGGAGCTTCTTCAACAGGAGCTTCGGCTTGTGGAGTGCATGCGAACGTACCAAACATGAGGACTGCTGCCATTGCAAACGGTGTAAGTTTGCCAATAGCTTTGATTGCGATAGCTTTCATTTGCGTGTGTTGTTGTTGTTTTGGGGTTTTACTACCAATGTCTGACATTCGACATTTGCGGAATTCGTGGTAGCATACAAAGTTACGAACATTTTGTGAAACCAAGTTAACGGCTCAATTGTTCCGCAACATTAATATCGAATTAATTTTTTGCTGAATACAAGCTCATTCGTAACGTTTATATTCCATTTTTGTTCAAAATCTACCAAATCAGTGATTGTATCCATTCAAGGCGTACGTGGCTCGTTCCATGAGGAGGCGGCTGCAAAAATTTTTGGCCAACCCATCTTGCTTGAGCGCGACACCTTCGACGAGGTGTTTCAAGACTGCTCCTCCGGCAGGAGCGATTTTGCAATAGCTGCGATCGAGAACTCCATTGTGGGCTCGCTGATCTACAACTACGACCGCCTCTTTAAGTACAACTTGCACATCGTTGGAGAGACCTATCTTCGCATCTCACATAACCTGATTGCAACTCCATCGGCTTTGTTGCATGAGATCAAGGAAATCTGGTCACATCCGATGGCCATCGAACAGTGCCGGGCATTTTTGGCAACACATCCTGCGAAGGTCGTTGAGATGGACGACACGGCCGGGTCCGTCAAAAAACTTATGGATGAGAACTTGACCGGTGTCGCGGCTATCGCGAGCGCAAGAAGCGCTGATATTTATGGAGCAAACATCCTAGTACCTGGCATCGAGACGGACCCTCACAACTATACCCGTTTTCTAGTACTGTCGCGTGATCCCGATAATCGCCTTGTCAACAAACACAACTCGAAAACAAGCCTAGTGGTCAGGATTGACGACAAACCGGGCTCACTGTTTGAACTCCTCGGCATTTTTCGGGAGAATGGCGTCAATTTGAGCAAAATTGAATCAAGACCACGTGTAGGCGTGCCATGGAACTACGACTTCTACCTCGACTTGAATGTGGACGCAACGTCGGAGCTCGGAAGGAAACTGCTGACCATGCTCCATGAGAGCGTCCCGTTCGTCAAACTGCTCGGCAGTTATCCGCATCTTGACTAAAAGACTATACTTAAATTACGGACGCATCTTTACTCAGTTATCCGTATCATGCGCCGATACCATTAGTGTGCGGGTTTATTAAACCGTTAATATTAGAAAGGTTAGTTATGTCGCTCCGAACCGGCATCTTCGTGGATGCGCTCAGCGTAAGTTTTAACGGCGGATTTGGTCTAAGATTCGACAATCTTAGAAAGTATGCCCTCAAGAACGGATACCAACCCGGGCGTTTCAATGTCTATCTTGCCATAGACCAGGAGCGCGCGGCCGAAGACCTTGGTTACAAAAATAAGACCAACCGGTTTTGCGAGGTATTGCGCGATTTTGAGTATAAAGTTGTAGAAAAGCAGGTGCTCATTCCAAAGAATGCCGAGACCGGCGAGCCCTTAGTCCGTCCTAGTGTGTCGGTCGAAATGGCCCTCGACATGGTTGAGCAATGCAAGGAGCTCGACCACGTCGTTCTTCTGACGAACGATCCCGACTTCGTGCGCGTGATCCGTAAAATCCAATCGTACGGTTGCCGTGTGGAACTGGTAGGTTTCAACAATATCCCATCCTCGTTGAAGAAAGAGGCCGACTTTTTTGTGTCAGGATTCATGATCCCCGGCCTGCTCCCGGTCCAGGGCAACAACACCGAATGGGGAAAGGTTGGATCCAGGGTTCGCGGCGTTTGCTACGATTTCAGCCATGACGACGGATACGGCTTCCTCCGATTCCTGAACCGTTATGACCTTCCGTTGTGGATTACCGACTCAAGGGCCGAGAATTCGCCGTACAAGACCGTGTTCGCGCATATCTCCCAGTTTGAGCCAAACTTCGACACCAGTTATGTGCCGAGTCGCGACTTGATCTTCGAATTCACGCTTACCGAAAACGACAAAGGGCTCATCGCTGAAGACATCATTTTGTTCAGCGCACCATAAATCGGTTTGAACCCATTTTTCCGTTTTTTTTTGTATTGTGCCTACAAGAGGTGAATAGCCGGTTGCTGACCTGCTTGCACGTAAGGTTCAATTAACAACTAACTGAAGGGAATTGTAATGGAAGATGTCAACATGGGAGGTGGATTGATGAAGGCAGATCTTGCAAAGAGGTTCATTGCAGCGTTCATCGACGGCGTTATTGCCATGGTAATTGGGTTTATTCCGGCTATCGGCTCCTTGTTGGGAGCGGCTTACATGCTGCTCAGAGACGGCTTGGAGCTGGAATTCATGGATGGACGCTCGATCGGCAAAAAAATCATGAAATTGCGCCCAGTCACAAGCGACGGCTCGAAAATGACCATCGAAAAATCCGTCAGGAGAAATTGGATGTTTGCACTGGGTGCATTCAACGGAATACTTCTGTTCATACCCATCCTGGGTTGGGCACTCATCTTCATACTCAGCATCATCGGGTTGCTGATCGTTCTTTTCGAGATCTTCAAAGTACTTACAGACACCGAGGGTAGACGCCTTGGCGACAATATGGCAGGAACTAAAGTAATCGAGACGGCAGACTAATTACGGCGAATGTGCCGGACGTAGTATCGTAACTACTGTCCGGCACTGATCCGGTCGATGATGGTGTTAATTTCCGTCCTGGCCTGGTCGCAACTGTGTGCCACAACAGCCACCAGTTCTCCGACCCGTGCGACATTGCCCTCGAGTGCCTCCTTCTCGATCATGCTCAACACATGAACCGTCGCTTTCATGCCCAAAGTGCCCAAACTGGACTTCATCTTGTGGGCTAATTTTTTTACGTCATCCATGCTTCCGGCCTCATGCATGAGCTGAAGGTCGTTGATCTCTTTGGGATTCTGGTCGAGAAACATCGTCAACAGTTCCACCAGCATGTCATTGTCGTCGCCTACAACCTCACGGAAATATGACAGGTCGACCAACCCGTCCTTATTCATTTCAGACATATCAAATTCGTTTGATTCGTGGTTTTCTTCTTCTTCTGTAGCCTTGTATAACTGGCGTTTGATCTTTAAATATAAGGTATCCTGATCGAACGGTTTTGTCACGAAATCGTCGAACCCAGATTCAAGCACCTTCTTTTTCGTCTCCGAAAAAGCATCCGCCGTAAGTGCAATAATGGGAACTTTATGGTTTAAAACCAAACTATTACTGTCTCTGATAATTTTTGTGGTGTCATACCCATTCAGTTCCGGCATTTGGAGGTCCATCAGGACAACTCCGACTTCGGTGTGCTCCAATAGCTCAAGCGCCTCGGAGCCGTTGTCGGCCAAATATACGATTGCGTTCCATTTATGAAGCAATTTGTTGATTACAAACTGATTCATGCTGTTGTCTTCGGCAACGAGCACCTTGGTCTGATTCAGATCCTTCTTCGACACCACGTCGAATCTGTTCTCCTTACGAACAGCCACACCTTTCTCAAACTTGAGGATAAATGTGAAATCCGATCCAATTCCTACCTTGCTTTTCACCATCACACTGCCACCCTGCATTTCAATCAGGCGCTTGGTGATGGCCAGACCCAGACCAGTGCCGCCATATTTTCGGCTGGTGTCGGTGTATGCCTGAGTGAAGCTTTCGAAAATGGAGTTGATCTTCGACTGTGGGATTCCAATTCCTGTGTCTTTGACCGAGATGGACAGACCTATGCCCGATTCATCCTCGTAAATCTTGCTGACTACGACGTCGACCTTTCCCGCATTCGTGAATTTGATTGCGTTGCTGGTAAGGTTCAGCATGATTTGATTCAGACGGTAGGGGTCTCCCTTGAGGAAACGCGGCACGTCGAGCTCGATTTCCAAATTCAATTCGATCCCTTTGGCATCCGACCGAATTTTTTGGGAGTATAACAGATCGTTCATCAACTCCTGAATGTTAAAGTCGATGTGCTCAAAGTTGATCTTGCCCGCCTCAATCTTGGAGAAATCGAGTATGTCGTTGATGATAACCAGCAAATTGTCGGCCGAGTACTTGATGGCCTTGAGATTATCAAGAATTTTGCCTTCAAAATTCTCCTGGATCAAAAGGTCGACAAGGCCCAAAATCGCGTTCATCGGAGTGCGAATTTCATGGCTCATGTTCGACAGGAATTGCGATTTTGCTATGGCTGCCGATTCGGCCGCTTCTTTTGCCTTTCTGAGCTCGACCTCGATATTCTTTCGGTCGGTAATGTCGACGATGGCCCCGTCAAAATAGGTATTTCCATCGGCCTCCTTGAGGCTGATGCTTTTAAGCAACCCCCAAAAGTGAGAGCCATCACGGCGCATGAACAGAATCTCGTCGCTGCCCCGATCGATACCCCTTTCCAGATTGTGCAGTATCTGCTTGCGAATGGTAGGATCGGCGTACAACGAATTGACCGAGATCGACTTCATCTCTTCTGGCGAGTCGTACCCGAACATAGTGGCAAAAGCCTGATTCGCATAAATCAATCCATCGTCGCGCGTACTGCGATAGATGCCCTCCTTGATGTTTCGGTTGATTGACCGAAGGAGCGATTCGTTTTCGCGCAGAGTATTCTCTATGTTCTTCTGTTCGGTGATATCTTGGACGGTTCCCACAATCTTGAGAGGGTTGCCGTTTTCGTCGAGTTTGCGAACACCTGAACCGTTGAGATAGAATATGTTGCCATTCGGCAAGAGCGCCCGAAATTCATGCCGAAATTCAACACCCGTCTCGGCACATGCCAAAAACCGCCCAAGAGCTTCCGAGAGGTCGTCGGGATGTATGAAGGTCCTGAGCTCGTCGCCACTAAGCTTTGTGAAACGCCTGGGCAACCTAAAAAGCCGATGAAACGATTCGGATATTGTAATTACACGAGTATGGATGTTGTATTCGTAGCTCGAGACTCTTGCCAGCATCTGAGCTTCGAGGAGCCGGTGCCTCGACTCCTCCAAATCTTGTGCAGCTTTTTGTCGCGCCAACTCGGCCTTACGCAGAGTCTGTCCGGTCTGGATCACATATGTGATGCGCTCTACGGTGATTTCATGCTCCGGAATGTAGTCGAAGGCGCCCATCTTCATCATCTTTACGGCGGTGTGGGCATCGGCCGTCTTCACCAATACGACGATGGGCGCATGAATGCGTTTGGATCGCACGGAATCTATGAATTCCTTTACCTTCTCCGAATTGTCGAAGCACGAAATGAATATGAAATCTGTCTCTTTATTTAGCTGACTTACATCGCATGGATGCTCTGCAATTACTCTTTCTGTGACATTGGGTACATGCACACCTTCCAGGACGTCATCAAAAGACTCGATGACGCTATCCTCCTTAAAAATAAGAGTGATATGAAGTTGCTTTCTTGAGGCCGACACGAGCGATACCGGTATAAGGTTGGCAGTCCCCAGTCGCTAATTCCTTCAAATAATACCTTTTCGATCGGGGGCTTACACAGTTCAGACACAAACATGCCGGATTGGTTTTACACCAACCCGGCATTGACTGAATATAGCATAATTTTATGCTTGTTGAATACGTGCCAAATCATCGACTCCAGACCGCACGGCGGCTGCAGACTTTACCAGGAGTTCCTTTTCCTGTTCATCGAGTTCGACTTCAATAATCTCCTTGATTCCACCTTTACCGAGCTTGACAGGCACGCCCAGGTAAAGGTCATTGATCCCATATTGACCGGTCAACCAAGATGCACAAGGGAAGATGCGGTTCTGATCGAGGGCGATCGCTTCAACCATCTGTGCAGCAGCGGCACCGGGTGCGTACCAGGCAGATGTCCCCATCAATCCAACGAGCTCTCCGCCACCCACTTTGGCTCGCTCAACAATGGCGTCGAGTTTTTCCTTGGAGATCAACTGTGTCACAGGTATGCCCGACACCGTTGTGTACCTTGGCAGCGGAACCATGGTGTCGCCGTGTCCACCAAGGAGAAGCGCCTGTATGTCCTTGGGCGACACATCGAGTGCCTCAGCCAAGAACGCGCGATAACGCGCCGTGTCGAGGATTCCAGCCATGCCCATCACCCGATTTGCGGGCAACTTGCTTGCCTTGTATGCCACGTAGGTCATTACGTCAAGCGGGTTAGACACCACGATGATAATGGTGTTCGGCGACCTGGCAACCAGCTGCTCAGTTACGGTCTTGACGATATTGGCGTTAATCGACAGAAGGTCGTCACGGCTCATCCCTGGGCGACGTGGAACTCCGGCAGTGATCACGCAGATGTCAGATCCGGCTGTGTCCTCATAGTTGGTTGTGCCCCTCAGTCGGGTGTCAAAACCAAATATGGGCGACGTCTGCCACTGGTCGAGTCCACGGCCTACGGACGGATAAAACGTCTTTTCGCCTTCGTTACGCTCAAGGTCGACCAAAATTACTTCTTTTGCATAATCGCGCTGTGCGACAGCCAAGGCTACGGTTGCGCCTACATTACCGCCTGCGCCTACTACAGTTACTTTCATGATTTTCGGGGTATTAAGTTACGGCTCAAAGGATGACAATCTCTGTCAGGTAATCTCTCTATAATCTTTGCCCCACATCAATTTTGTACGGAGCGTGTCAAAATAACTGTGACCTGGAAGCTGTATCATATTAACCGAAAATCCAGATCGTATGATCCGTACTTCGAATGGGTATTCGGCAATTTCATAGACCTGACCATCGTAGGAAAATAACACCTCGTGGGGCTGTGAAACAACCCGAATTTTAAGCTCCCGGTCTGCCGGGAGCACTAAGGGACGGATCGTGAGCGTATGTGGGCAGATGGGGGTAAGAATCATGACATCGGCAAAAGGGGACACAATGGGACCATTCGATGAAAGATTGTATGCCGTTGATCCCGTCGGTGTCGCTATGATCAGTCCATCGGCCCAGTAGCGGTTTATATACTCGCCGTCGTACCAAGCTTCAATGATGATCATCGCAGGATTCTCGCGCTTGCTGAACAAAAATTCATTGAGCGCATGATAGGTATTTCCCGCCGAGTCGACCGATGTAAGCAAATACCTCCGCTCGAGGGTGTACGAACCTGAGGCTATGTTTCTGAGCGCCTCCTCAATAGCACCTGGTTGCAGTGTTGCCAAAAAACCCAGCCTTCCGGAATTCACACCCAGAATCGGCTTTCCCGAATCTCCGACCAGGCCGGCTATGTGGAGCATCGTGCCGTCGCCGCCAATTCCGATGATCACGTCGGAGCTGGAAATGATTTTGGCTTCCGAATCGAGTACCGATGTACCTTCGATGCCGTTCGATTCGACGACATCATCGAGTACGAGCACTTCATGACCACTGACAACACACCACTCAAGTATTTTTTGCAGAGGCTCTCGAACTGCGTACTTCTTGGGGTTTGCAATGATTCCAAATCTCATGTCAAGAGGGGTCACTTTGGATAACGACATTTCGAAAGTCAAGCCACCACGAAAATTCGTTCATCAGAATTCCGCTCACTTTTTTGTTGGATATCGCATATCGGTTTACATCAAACCGCAACACCCTGTTGGCCGGCAACACGTCGTCGGGATCGATGAACCCGTTGGTGGTGTAGTAACCCGGCTGAGTCATGAAAAACAAGATTTCTCGGGTGACCAACGGTGTGCGGTATATGCGCATGGGCGTGACATCTCGGGCCGCCTGAACAACATTCAGCAGAAAATCGCCGGCTATTTGGTTACCGTTGAAACTTACGTTCACAACATTTCGCGAAGTGTCGAAACGTGCCACTCTCATGGACGTAAAATCGGACGGAGCCACCCTTACCGAATCGATCACCGTCACAACTGACGTGCCCATCATTTGGACGTACTGATCGACATCAAATGCCCTGATAAGAGAGAGGGCATCGTTGAGTTCGAATAGGTATGCATTTCGGGGGTTGAAGTTGAGGTCGAAGCGCTGTGGATGGCAGCGGTACAGCTCGAAGTTTTCGGCGTATGACTCCTCAAGGCTTCCTTCGTCGTTAACGAGAGTGCGAATCATTTCCGGCCCCAACTCAGCGATGAAGTCAATTTCTTCTCGCGCAAACCGCTTGAATAATTCTGACTCGGCACGTTGGTTCACCACTTCGATCTGATCGACACTGATGCTTTCAGATCCCCCCCAGTATCGGTTATTTCGGGTCAGCACAAAAAGGGTGTCGCCAAATGCGCGCTCAAAACGAAATGGACCCGTACCAACGGGGCTGCCCTCTTCGGCCGACTGCTTGTTCCTAAATGCCTCTACGGGGTAGATTACGGCGAGCGGTGATGCCAGCTTCTGTAAAAACTTGGGGTCAGGGTTGTTTAGGTTGAACTGGATGGTCCGGTCGTCAATCACTCGTATTCCCTGAATGTCGCTGATCACCCTGTCCTGCTCGAAGTAAATTTCATTCTGCTCCCGAAAGTAGGCGTCGAATCCAATGATGGTGCCCGTGAAAAGACGCGCAGCATCGGGTGGCACCGTGTTGCCGGCCATACGTTGAAATGTGCTGTAAACATCGCGGGCCGTCACTTTTCGGCCTATGCCACTTGTAAACACCGTGGCATCATGGAAGAAGATGTCGTCGCGCAGTGTGAACAGCCATGTCAGCGAATCGGACGTCACATCCCAGCTGCCTGCCAAACGTGCTTCGATGTCCCCATTTTCGTCGAATCCTGTGAGTCCTTCATGGATGAGCTGCACAATTCGCTGTGCGGCAGGATTCAACGCATACAGAGGGTCAAGCGACTTGATCTGATCTAGCTCGCCATACCGAAGCAGTTTGAGATCGGACCGTGCCGGGGCAGAGACCGAGTTATTCGATGTGACAGTAGATGCCGGCGTGTCGACGATGGTCACAGGTCCAGTGTTCGCACATGATGCAACCAAAAATGGGATGGTCAGTAGCCCTATTGCGTGTATCAGCTTGTTTTTCATGGGGTGGTACAAATGTTGACCTCAAAAATGTCTGTAAGTAACGACCAAACAGCAAATTAGGTATTCATGTTAATTTGATTCTTGAGACCCACGGGTTCGCGTCATCATTTGTTGATCCCTGATTTGAGACCCTTCAGCCCCGTGGCGGCCCTTTTGCTCAGCAAGTTGGTTTCATAGCTTCGAATACGCCCGCTTTTTCGCCGGTTTTCCTCCATGGCAATATCGACCAGCTTCAATAGCAACGTATCGAACCCCATCCCGCTGTGTTGCCAAAGGTAGAATGAGAACGACCCAGGTATGGTGTTAATCTCGTTGAAAAAGATCTCATCCGTGGCAGGATTGACTAAAAAATCGAGCCGTGCCAATCCTGTAACGTTGAGCGTCTGAAAAACATTGACAGCCAATTTTTGGATGCGATCGGTGAGCTCCGCTGATATTGGCGCCGGTATGAGCCTGGCTGCCGACGCCATCCCCTTGTTGGATGACACGTCAGACAGGTACTTGTCGTCGAACGTGAGGGACTCGCCTTTCCCCTGCGGCTGTTCACACACACTGGCAGTGGCAGTGTCGGCATTACCAATTACGGAACAGTTGACCTCCAGCAATGGACGAACGGCCTTCTCAATAAGGACGTGTGAATCGTACCTCAACGCCTTTTCTACCGCTTCGTCGAGTTTTGCGGTGCCATCGACCATGGATATGCCGATACTGCTGCCAAGGTGGACCGGTTTCACAAACAACGGAAAACCGAGTGCCTTCAGCCCTTCAGTAACCCTGCTTCTTTCATGTATCCAAGAGTGCTCGCTGAAGTCAAACCAATCGACAACGGGGAGCCCGGCCTGACGCACAAGCCGTTTTGCCACGACTTTGTCCATGCCGACCGACGACCCTAAAACGCCGGGACCCGTGAAGGGTATGTTAAAAACATCGCACAGCCCTTGAAAAGCTCCATTTTCCCCGTCACCGCCATGAAACGCAAGCACAACGACGAATATGGGCCACTCCTTGGGCTTGGAAAACATTTTTATGGCACCCGTCTGCAACAATATGGGCATCCCGTCGGAATTCTTCGATATCGTGCAAGGGATCGCAGAACGCTCAAGTGATGTGAGGTCTTCGAATTGCTTCAGGTCAAGGAGCACTTCTCCGGTGTACCAACGGCCACTTTTCGACACATACAACGGCGTTACCGTTCTACCTGTCTCCCTCAGTGCTGCCATGGCCTGGTGGGCAGTGATCACCGATACCTCATGTTCGGGCGAAACCCCTCCAAAAGCGACTACAAGCTGATTAATGGACATA
>CAYZWQ010000019.1:8759-24905 GCA_964481355.1 uncultured Chitinophagales bacterium | reverse complement strand
AGTAATTATGAACTCAGTTTTGACCGACAATGCAGCTGTTTACCATTCACTGCAAGAGGGTGCCGTCGGTTATATTTCGAAGGATACTTCGCTCGAGTCGATTAAAGAGGCCATCAAGACCGTACACGCCGGCGGGTCTTACATGAACCCGCAGATAGCAAGACAAGTTGTGGCCTATTTCCAAAAGTCAAATACAGTACGTGAAAAACTTACCGATAAAGAGTGGAAAATCGCCATGGGAATCAAAAATGGACTCAGTTATCAGGCGGTTGCCGAGCAAAACGAGATGAGTATTGACGGTGTTAGATTTTATATACAGCGGATCTATCGCAAACTGAACATCAACAGCAGGAGCGAACTGTCAAATATCATCGGATAGATCTCGTAGATAATAATTACTGGTGGATACACCAATAGTTCTGTGGTGTGATAACCGCTATGGTCCGGACGCCGCATTAACATAAAAATGATCACGTGCTACATGGGTGTGTAGTAATCATGCGATGATCATTGATAAATGATGTAATTGTTATAAAATATCATTTTACAAAAATGTTTTAATACATGTATGTAAATACAAAAATAGTTAATCAATAATTGTCGATAAATATTCATAAGTAATAGGGATTATCATCCAATTATCTTTGTCGCGTTAGTATGGGTTCTAAACATCCAGTCTAATAACGCATACGCTGCGTAACTGTAACAATTGATTTTTTGTCTTGGCGCTTGGTTCAGAATCAAGGCACGAAAGACTAAAATTCAGGTCGCATCTCACATCGCAGCCATTTCATTAATTCAATATGTGGGTTATGGACGTTTTCTGGAAAACTGTTTTCAAAATGTGCCATCCACAACCCTTCCAAAGTTAGAATCTACAATTATGTGTTTTTCATATCGCTCAAGCCGCTGGCAAAGTACCAAGAATTGGACAGTGAGCGCCTTTCTATTGCTCTGCATACTGTCGTTAGGCGCCATTTCTGCACGAGCCACCAATGGTTCCGCCCTGTCAGACGGCTCATATGGAGCAGCTTCGAGAACTGAACGGGGTGCCGCTCTAAGTGTACCTCCCTCGATGCTTGCACGTGCAGAAATTCGAACAACTGAGACAGGTCGTGCACACTCCATATCCATACTTGAGAGGCTGGAGACTTTACCCCTGAATGTTAATACTGCCAAACCTCAGTGGTCGTCCATCGATGCTGCTGATACTTTCTATCAATCCCAAAGCTTTGTCAAAGGGATGTATGGGGATGTTCAAATAGATAAAATTCCTGCATTTGCTGTGGCCTATTATGATAGCTTTGAAGGCAAAACTCTAGGTACTAACGATCGTGCAAATCTTGCTGATGCAGGTGTGCCAGGTTCCACAATCGGATATACATATGATGCAGCAGGAGGCATCAATGACGGCTTCTATGCCATAGTAACCACTACACAAGCATCAGGCGTACCAAGTTACTACGAAACAAGTGGTACTGTTACAGCTACCGACGGCAACAACTTTATGATTGTAAATGGAACAGCGGGTCCAGAATTCTATAAATCCCCACCATTTGATTTTATTGCCCCCGGCACCAAGTACACGATTTCGTTCAATTTCAGAGACAGCGGTACGGGTCCCAATAATCCGAATATGAAACTTGAGATTCTATCAAGCACGAATCAAGTATTGGGAACCTTAGCATCAGGGCAGCTCACTCAAGCGGGTCAATGGTTCACATACTACACTACTTTTACTGCGAGTGAAGACTCAAATATTCGACTGAAAGTAAGCAGTGTGGCTCCTGCTGGTAGCGGTAACGACTTTTTTGTGGACAACTTCAGGGTTGTACTCGCCGAAATCGCCCCTCCACTTAAGGTGAACAATATTACCGTAAACGAGGGTTCGGGCTACGCTGTCTTCGAGATCGTCACGGTCGAAGGCCTTGGACTAAACCTGAACCTGACCGGTGGTACCGCCTCATTGGGCACCGATTTTGAAAACAAGTTGGAGTATTATGATACTCTTCAAGGAAAGTGGCTACCGTTTGTGCAAGGCCAACTCACTCCCAACGATGGTGATGCAAGGCAACTTGAAGGCCTAATTATGCAAGTTCGTGTCCCCATCACGAACGACACCGAGTTTGAGACGGTGTCAGCAGCTTTGGAGGATTTCACGCTCACAGCCAGTTACACGGATACCGAATTCATCGAGGCCGGCATTACCTCGACAGGTACTGGAACCATCAAAGACGACGGTACCGGTTCGTATTGGATTGGTGATGCCATTACACCCGCAACCCCTACTGAGTTAACTGATGCCAACGTTCAACTCGACGACGATCGTCCGCTCAACATTACGAACGTGACGGTGAACGAGGGCAGCCCTTACGCTGTGTTTACGGTTACCGGTGCAGCCAATCAATTGACAAAGCTCAGCTTTGCCGACCAGAACGAAGACGAAGTGGACCTCAGCGCTGTTCAAGTGTACAACGGCAGTGCTTGGGTGCCATATGATCCGGATACATTTGTCAGCCTCAACGGATCGGGTTCCCTGCTGGTTCGTGTGGCCATTTCACCCGAACAGGAAGTCGATCCAGACGGTCCCGAAACCTTCCGTCTGGTGGCCACAAACACGGGTGGAGCACCCACCGATGAAGAGGAGGGCATTGGCACCATCAAGGATGACGGCACCGGGGATTATTGGATCGGCAATTCCACCACGCCGGCAACTCCCGAGCAGCTGTTGAGCGAACCCTCGCCCATTTACCTCGACGACGACCGTGTGCTCGAGGTGGACAATGTGACCGTCAACGAGGGATCTCCCTGGGCAGTGTTCACCGTCAGCGGCGGCGAAGACCAGCAGCTCCGACTGAGCATCGATGATCAAGGCGGCGAAGGTCAGACGACGGGTCTTTCCACGATCCAGTACTTTGATGGGACAGAATGGAAGCCCTATACGGCCAACTCTGTGATCAGCCTAATCGGCGAGAGCCTATTGGTTCGTGTCGCGATCAACCCCGAACAGGAAGATCTGCTTGATGGGCCGGAAACATTCCGATTGGTGGCCACGAATACGGGCGGTGGATCAAGCGCCGCCGCCGACGGCATTGGCACCGTGGTCGACAATGGTACTGGCTCATTTTGGGTCGGCGATTCGACGGAACCCGCCAAACCGGAGGAACTCTTCGAGGCCAACATCAAGCTCGACGACGACCGCACCATCAACGTGAACAGCATCACTGTCAATGAAGGCTCGCCTTGGGCCGTCTTCGAGGTGACGGGCCCCATCGGTGGACCGATCAGCTTCAACATAGACCAAGTCCTCGGGGATGGTAGCACCGAATTAACCGATGCCGACATCGAAATTTTCGTCGAAGGTGAATGGGTACCATTTACAGGTGCTGCATTCATCCCGTCTGCCGAAGAGCCTCTTTTTGTTCGTGTGGCTATCGATAGCGAACAGGAGAAGGCCCTCGACAGTCCCGAGAACTTTCGCCTGGAAGCCATAAACACCGCCGGAAAGACCTCAGCAGACGACGAAGGCATCGCCACCATCTTCGACGACGGTACCGGCTCCTACTGGATTGCCGAGGCGACGACACCCGCCACACCGGCAGAAATGTATGTTGCCAACCTTGTGCTCGACGATGACCGCAGACTCGAGGTCAACGACGTGACGGTGAACGAAGGCAGCCCATTTGCCATATTCACGGTTGGTGGCGCACCCAATCAAAAGCTGTATCTGAGTTTAGCCGACCAAGACGAAGACGGCAACGACCTGGCAGATCTTCAATATTACAACGGCATTGCATGGGTTGATTACATACCCGGATCAGTCGTTAGCTTGGATGAGGAGGGTAACCTTCCCGTACGTGTAGCCATCGCACCCGAGAACGAAATCGCCCTCGATGGTCCCGAGACCTTTTCGCTTGTGGCAACTAACACCGGTGGCTCCGACTTCAAGGGTGAAGGCACAATAGTGGACGATGGCACCGGCGATTATTGGATCGAAGATGCTCTCTTTCCTGCTACACCAGGGGAGCTCGAGGAAGCCGACATTGTTCTCGACGACGACCGTCCGCTGTTGGTTAACAACGCCTACGTGAACGAAGGCAGTCCCTATGCAGTCTTTGCCGTGTCTGGTGCGCCAAATCAATTAGTATCTCTGCGATTGGAGGATCAAAACGACGATTTGACTGACCTTGAGGACCTTCAGTACTTCGATGGAACTGGTTGGGTGGATTATGTTCCGGGCACGTTGATCAGACTTGATGATTTCGGAAACCTACCGGTTCGAGTCGCACTTTCTCCCGAGCAAGAGCGGAACGTCGATGGTCTGGAGAAATTCTCGCTTTTTGCTACCAATACCGGCGGTGGTGATTTCAAGGGTCGGGGCACCATTGCAGACGACGGCACCGGATCCTACTGGATTGGAGACTCGATCGATGAAGCCAAGCCTGAGGAATTAGTTGCCTATGGTATTTACCTCGATGACGACCGCACGATCACTGTATCAGACATACTGGTCAACGAAGGATCGCCTTATGGTGTATTCACATTGAAAGGTGGACCTGGCCAGGAGGTTAAGTTGGATCTCATGGATGGAACCGCCAACGGCAACGACTATGTAAATAGCCTTGAATATTGGGATGGCGAAAAATGGGCTCCATACACAGGTGGTTTCGTGCGTTTGTCCGACGAAGGCACTCTTCTAGTTCGCAATCCTATTCTACAAGACGACGAGTTTGAGGGGGATCACACCTACAAGTTGAACGTTACCACAACTGGCGGAAACGAATTTGTGGCAACGGCCACGATTAATGATGCCGGAGAGGGCCTTTACTTTCCCGATGTTGCCCCCATCTTGGATCCGATCGATGGATTCAAGGCATCAGTCGACAAAAACATCCGACTGGATAACGACAGCCCGTTCATTCCGCTTGTTGCCAACGATGACATCGCAACGGTAGATCCATCCGAATTGCCGACCAGTGGAGGTCTTGTCAACATACTTGACAATGACACTTTTGGTGGAAAGGAGCTCATGAACCGTCAAGCATTCTTTATCGAACTTGTTGAAGATCTATCGGATGGTGTTCTGATCTTAAACACGGAGAATGGTGAAGTGACCCTCGGTGGCGAGCCTAAAGAGGGAGAGTATCAACTGAAATACAGGGTTTGCGAGTTGGGGAGACCCGAAAACTGCGCTTATGCGACCGTGACGATCGTTATCGAGAAAAAATTGGGTGTCGCCGACATCGCCGGCAACGTGTGGTACGACTACCGCGAGGACGGTGTTTGGAACCACCGCAGGGGCGATGGCGAGGCGCAGATCGCCACGCTAGAGCCTGCGATGGCGGGCTGGACGCTCACACTCGAGGGCATCGATGCCAAGGGAAGAGCAGTGTCCATGACTGCGACGACATCTGAAGACGGCACCTACGTCTTCAAGAATGTCCCAGAGGGCTCTTACCGCATTGGTAAGGAGACGCGGCAGTCTTGGGTTCCAGTTCTGCCACTGCTGCTAGGCGAGAGTCCATGGATCCACTTCCACACGGTGCGCGTGAAGGGCGGCCAAAACGGAATGGTATGGAACCGCACTGACACACCGCAGGGCAACCGCCGCGCCTGGCTGCAGCAGGTTGCGCCCGGATCGGGATACACTTATGCCAGCGCCTACCTTTTCCTGGACACGGACATGAATGGCATCGCCGATGACTCGCTGTTCGTGTCGGGCCCGGCAAACTTTGCCTGGGGCGCTGCGACGGCGCAGGGAGTGCGAATGGAAGTGGCCTCGCTGGATCTGGCCGGCTACAGCGGACGCTACGGCGAGCTCGGGCTCACGGCCCTGCCGGGAGCCTTCTCAGCCCTGACGGCCGGGGCGCAGGATTCGCTGGCCGCATCGGCCCTGAGTCTGCCATTCGAGCTCCGGATGGGCAATCAGACCTGGAGTCCGGCCGCTGGGCAGACACCTGTGCTTGAAGGTTCGGTGAGTCAGCTGCTACCTCACAACCAGCGCCACGCGATGGCCGCGGAGCAGAGCGTTGACCTGAACGACCATAACGGCCACCTAGTGGCCCGCCTGGTGGGTATGGAATTCCTGCCGCATTACGGGGTCGATTTCGCCACGAACCGATCCGTATTCGGCACGGCAGACGGCAAATACGCAATCTCCATGGAGTCACGTGGTGCCCGCCACGTGCTCCATCCGGATGCTGCCGAGCCCAAACCACTGCTTGAGCCGTCGAATACGGCCCACCGACCGATCTTGGGCGCGGGTATCACTGACGCCCAAAAGTACGTGCGCAACCGCGCCACCATCGGCACGGCGCCTCAGGCCAAGCCGACGGGTGAGTACTCCGGCGTGGCAATTCTCTCGGACATCGTCACCAAGGAGACGGTCGACGTGCAGGTCGCAGCCAGCAGCACCGGCAACCTGTATGGCTGGGTCGATTTTGACAAGGACGGTGTGTGGGAGGCATCCGAGCAAGTGTTCGATGCGGTTGCTGTGGCTGCAGGTACCAACAACCTGACCTTCACGGTCCCCGAGGGCGTAACCTCCGGTAAGACCTGGGCTCGATTCCGTTTGTGCGACTGCCCCTCCGACATCGCCCCTACGGGTGTGGTCAGCGGTGGCGAGGTCGAGGACTACCAGGTCACGATCGCCTCGGCCGGAGGCTCTGTCGAGGGAACGGTGTGGTCCGACGCCAATGCCGACGGCCAGCGCGGCGAGGGTGACTCGCCGATGGCGGGCGTCACGGTCTTCGCCGACCTAAACGCCAACGGCACCCTCGACCAGGGCGAGCCACGTGTGGTAACTGCCGCTGACGGTCGCTACTCGATGGTAGGTGTGCCTAGCACTACGGTTCAGATCAAACCGGTGCTGACAGATGGGCTGCAGGTCACCAACATCCCTGGTCCATACTATCGTGAGCTGTCCGTGCCCGAGAATGGCACGGTAGCTGGAGTGGACTTCGGCTTGTCGCGTCTCACGACAAGTTTGGAGGACGACGCTCAGATTCCTGACACCTTCGTACTGCACGGCAACTTCCCGAATCCGTTCAACCCCTCAACGACGCTTAAGTTCGACCTGCCTCAGACCGCCGATGTGTCGATCCAGGTAGTCGACGCACTGGGCAGACTGGTGATGGACGTCGATGCAGGACGTATTTCTGCGGGCGTCAATCGTACAGTTTCGCTCGATGCATCTCGTATGGCCAGTGGTATATACTTGTACCGAATGATCGTGAAGGGTGCCTCGGTAAATAAGCTTGGCACAGGTAAGTTCACATTGATCAAATAATCTAAACATGAGTTACTCACCAATGATCGACTTCGATTAAGATGATGTAACGATGAAACAAACAGGAGTAAAACTGTACTGGGTTGCGCATTTTGCCCAGTAACAGATTTAAGGCGGGAGACCTGATTGGCTCCCGCCTTTTTATTTGCACAATGCTACCAACTAATAGTAAGTTTGATTTAAGATTACTTCGAATTCACGATTATCTAAAGCTTTTATCGAAAATGTTTTTGCTTCAAGGAGTACCTTACACAAAAGTAAATTGTTAATTGTGATTATGTGCACACAAAGAGCGTTAGGTGCCACTTGCGCACTAATTGGGATGCTTCTTTTTGCTCCGTACACCGTGAAGTCACAAGCCTTAGATGTGACAGGGGTGCACTACGATGTCAGAAACGGGTTGCTTGACAACAACGTGATCGATGGATTGGTTGACGGGAATGGCGGATTATGGCTAGCCACGGTTAGAGGGCTCAGTTTTTTCGACGGTCAACGGTTCATCAACTTCACAAGTCAGGACTCGGTTTACCGTATCTCCAACAACAAGATCAGGGCCATTGCCCAGCGAGGAGAACACATCTTCATCGCTTCAGATTCCACCATTGATAGGATTCACGCTCGATCCAAAATGGTTGAAAAGCTGCCATATGTTCACAAGAACGGCATTATCAGACATCTCATAAACGACAAGGAAGGCAAACTCTTTCTATTGTCTGACACGGGAGACCTTGTCGATGTGGAGACAGGTAAGTCACTCAATGTCGGATTTGAGGCATTTGAATACTACAACGCATTCATTGGGGATGAAAATCGTATTCTTATAACCAATGCCAAATCAGATCACATTGCACGTGTCAACCTTACCACACTCAATGTCGAGCAATTATGGACGAAACAGCGAGATCAACCTTCACGGACCCTAGGGTTGGTTGCCAGCGAAACGTACGGTTGCGTCAACCTGCTCAGCACGGGAGCCGTCCGCATCAACGAAGAAACTGGAGAAGAAACCCCCATCTGGCGCTCAATCCGGGACATTACAGGTTTCAATGAGAACTTGATTGACTATCAGGTGTTTGTCAGCCAATTCAACGCGATTCAGCTCATGGACGCGACGGGCCGGTTCATACCAGTCCGTCTGTTGAATTCAGGTCAAGTCAAGTTTAAAAAAATTCTGACCGACCAAAAACGTACGGTTTTTGCACTCCATGACCGTGGGTTTCTGGTGTTCCGGGTGCCTCCCGACTTCTTGAGTGGACTGCCGACGGAACAGCTCAACAAGTTGAAGCCCAACGTGCTTTATAAATCGATACTCGAACAACCCGACGGCTCTGTCATCATTTTTTCTTACGACGGAATGATTGAGTACGACCCTGCAACCAACGGCATGCGATATGTCGCTCGCGAAACGGGCAACTATGTTTCGGGGGTTCTTGCGAATGGCTCCATGTTTGTCGTGAGCGATGGGAGGGGACTGCTCGAACACGACCCAAGCACTTTTGAGTTCCTACGCCGGCACTCGATCGACCCATCCAAGATCTTTGAGCGGGCATACTCCATCTACAAAGAATCGGAGGAGTCGCTGATCATTGGATATGCATTACCACTTGGTGTATGGCGCTTTTCCACCAATGACGGAAAATTTGAGCAAATTCCTATTGATTTTCTCCAGGCGGACTCCGCCTTTGATGGCATCAACAGCATAAACAAAGATGAGCAGGGCCATTATTGGATTGGCTCCAACAGGGGACTCTACCATTTTGACAGAGACTGGAAGATCATCGGGGTTTACAGCAGCCTGAGTGAGGATGAAGATTCAAAAATTTCATCCAACAAGATCAATCAAGTGTTGATAGATTCGAACAAACGTATATGGGTGGCTACCGACAGCGGCCTGTACGTCAAATATCCAGACCAGGAAGATCTGATTGAAATAACGCCATTTACCGGTCGCATTATTGCATCCGTAGAGGAAGATCATTACGGTCGACTTTGGGTTGCAACGTACCTTGGTCTTGCCGTCTACGATCCCAGAACCAACGCATTCAATCACTTTTATCAGGAGGATGGCTTCCCCGACAACGAGTACAATATTGGATCACATCTGAGGGCGTCCGACAATATGCTTTATTTTGGCGGAATGAACGGAATCACCCAAGTGAACCCATCCATGTGGGTATTGGATAATCAAGATCTATCGTTAAAGTTTTCAAGCGTGCACATTGAGCGAACAAGCGGCATCCACCTCGTAGACATTGATCCGATGTACACAGAACCGATCCATATTTCAAGCTATGCAGATGCATTGACGATCCAAGTGGGATTCATGGACTACGTCAACCCAGCTTATTCCACATTTCGATACCGACTCTCCGGCATTAATGATCAATGGATGAGCTTCGACAATGGAACGCTCCGTCTTCGAAATCTTCCGGTCGGGACTTACACCGTCGAAATTGTGGGCTCCCACGCATCTGGATCCAGCTACGATAAGCCATTGCGTGTACCAGTTGTCGTGACCCAACCTTTTTTTCAATCCATCTACTTTCCCATTATTGTCATTATTGCGATCGTGTCAACTATCCTTGCTTTTTTATACCTAAACTACACACACACAATCGCACTGCGTTCCATTACTTCCAATCTGCTCAACGACATTCAAGACGAACTTGGGGGCATTCTCTCAAAAGCAGCCATGAATGCTGAGCTCTTGCGTGCTTCCGAGCCGAACCCCGGAAAGGGGCTTGACGAAATTCAGCAGTTGGTTCGCGAGGGTGTTCACAGCCTGCGCAATATCTTGTGGAGCTTAAACTCCGAAAATGTTACGACCGTGTCATTTCAGGACAGGGTTTCGGACTTGCTGGATTTTATCTTCGCGGGCACGGGTATCGAGTTCATAGTTACGAATAATGTGCCTAACGCACCTTTTAAACTATCGATTCAACAGCGCCGCCAATTAATGCCCATAATCAGGGAGCTGGCCTTGAATACCATCAAACATTCGAACGGGACCGAGTTTCGGGTCGTGCTTGACAAGCAGAAAAAAAATTTCAGGTTGACTGTTTACGATAATGGTCGCAATTTGGATCACGTAATTTCGACCTTTGGACACGGGTTGAATGGAATTGCCCAACGTGTCGAATGGTTACAAGGAACTGTGACTTTTGAAAAAAGTGCAGACGGTTTTAGAACTATGATATCATTCTGATGGAAAACATTGGCGTCGTCATCGTCGAAGATGATCCCGGTTTCGGAGAGGTGCTCAGGCTGTTCATTAAGGCCAACAAAGAGTTTACGCTTACAGGTTTTTTCACCTCTGTTGAACATATGGTCGAAGGTTCAGCCGACTTGGCGGCACCCGATCTTGTTCTGATGGACATCATGCTCCCGGGAAAGAGCGGAATCGAGGGCGTTGTCGAAGCATTGAAGCTTTGGCCGGACACAAAAATCGTCATGAATTCGGTGCTCAACGACAATGATGCGATCTATCGCTCGCTCAAAGCGGGTGCCATCGGCTATGTCACAAAAGAGATGCCCCTTGCTGCCATCAAAGAGGCCATATTGACGGTTCACAACGGTGGTTCATACATGAACCCCCAGATCGCCCGAAAAGTGGTGGAGTATTTTCAGAAACCACTCACCGTCCGTGAAATCCTTAATGAAAAGGAATGGAACATCGCAAACGGAATCAAGGATGGATTGAGCTACAAGATGGTGGCAGCGCAAAATAACATGAGCATCGATGGGGTGCGGTTCTATATTCAACGCATATACCGAAAGCTGAACATCAACAGCAGGGGCGAACTGTCGAACATTATGAGCTGAACACACTGAGTTGTGGGGGCATGTCGTACACTACATAATGATGTAGTTTTGTGTCAAAATACGCCGTTTCGTACACATTAAATTTAACTTTTATATGTTGTAGTGTACGAATTAAAATTTATTTATAAATACAACAATCGTTTATAAAATACTTCTAATTATTTGCAATATTCTCTTGGTGGGTTCCATCGAGGGAAGGCTTATTGGAAGAGCAATTTCGATTCGCGCCTACAGCAAAGCCCGGGTTTGGTTGCGTGGCAATTTGCACCGTGTGCAGCGCCAGGTACCATGCTTCAACTCATTTATGTACATCAAGGCTTGTATCTGTAAAATGCGCTTTACATTTCAACAAAAGTTCATCCCCCGCTCGCTGGCACGTCGAGCGATCCTGTTCGTTATCCTAATTTCCTTTTTGGGTTCTGATGCTGTGGCGTCCGATACGTTTGAAAATCCGGGACGGAGTGCAGCATCGCCACATGGTTCCATCTCTACCATAAACATCCCTTTTGCCCAAACGTCAACGGCTTACTCCGACTTTCTTGACGATGTTGCAAGCGAACACTTCGAGCTGTCAGTCCTCGAGGCGTTGTATCCCAACCAAGTTCCGACGACGCAAAACCTAGACCGCCTGCGCTCACTGAAACGACGTGTGACCAGTGGTGAGCTCTACCCTACGATCGAGCTTCGTTCCTCCGATGAAATGATGGGATTCATGGCTGGATTTGCCGCTGAGGGTCACGACGGCTCTCCAGTGATTTACCTGAACCGGGATGTGTACGAATCCGCCGGCGAACAGCTCAAGAAACGCATTCTTTATGAAGAACTCGGGCACTGGATTGATCACCTTCTCAATGGCAGCTTTGATTCCCCCGGCGACGAGGGCCAACGGTTTGCACATGCCCTCCTCAATTTACCGCCACCGCCAGGCGGGTTCCTGATGGACGAGGATGACCGTGTTGCCGTGGAAATCGACGGACATCGTGTGGAGCTGGAACTGGCAGCACTTTTGTTCTCAAAGCAGTCCTTCTTTGCCGGCACCGAAAGCTTGGAGCAGAACCGGATCACCATCGGGAACCCGCTTCCCGGCATAAAATTCCTCTTTGTCTCCGATCCTCCCGAGGCCCCAACATTCTCGGGAAACAACGTGAGGGGCTACATCTATGGAATCGATGCCAATAACGACATTGTTGCACGCTACTATGGCGAGGTAAGCCGCTTGGTCAAATCGCCGGGTAACATCGTCGACGCGGTTCAGTTTTACGTTTACAATAACCCCAGCAACCCAGACGATACGGGCACTCCCGGACTCACGCTCCTCGTTGCCATCAATGACCGGGTTTTTTCCACAGGCCAATCCATCCGAACCAGCTCGGACCCTGTTGCTGCGGCGCTCAACACGTTTTTGGCGGCAAACGTGCCTCCCGTTGGTGTGTTGGACGCCGTTGACGCCGCCGAGTCGGGCGGTCTCCTCAATGCGACTCCAGGCACGAATCCGATCGGAAATGTCTTGGAAAATGACACGGATGTGGATGTGGAATATCAGACCACCATCTTTGACAATCCAATTGGGGACATCCTGGGCGAATTTACCGAGGTGCAGCAAAAATTGGTGGTGTCACTTGTCACAAACAGCGCCGCACAGTCTGTGATTCCAGCGTCACAGTCAACCTACCTGGATAACGGATCCACACTCTTGGGCCGCTATGGAACCCTCGTAATCGGTGCCGATGGCAGTTTCCAATACACGGTCGACAACTCCAATCCGGATGTCGAAGCGCTGCGCACGTCGTCGAACACGCTTAGCGACGCATTTACGTACCGTGTTGAAGACGACAAGGGAGGCGTCGCCAATTCGACACTTACAGTCTCCATCAGCGGCGATAACGACACACCAATCGCCAATGACGATTTTAACGTGGCTAGGGAGTCCATCGAAGCAGATCCCACGAATCAATACGGGGCATCGGATCCTATAGGCCTGGAAGCCTCGGGAAATGTGATCTCAAACGACGTGGACGTCGACCGCTTCGGCGAGACGCTCTCCATCAACGTGCCGATCGGAAATGCGACAGGGTCGTCCAACAACATTCAGGTTGATTATGCAATTACAGCAACTGGTGGATCGAGTCTCAATTCAGTTGCCGTCGGTGAACAGGTCTTTTTGCTGTTGCCGGATAATTCCCAAACCTTGCTCTACGACGTGGATGGAGTCCCAGTTACTGTGATTTCCAAAACGAGTGGCAGTGCACCTGCGATTACCCTGAGTCAACCCACTGCATTGTTACAGTACCCAACTGGTGCGGATGGACAGATTTTCGTCGCAGGTGGAGCTCAATTTAGGGTTACAACGGTCACCACCATCGTCAACGCTAGCACCACCATCGACATCGAGTCCTATTCGCGTCTAATTGAAGTCGGAATGGAAATATCGGGTGTCGATTATGATGAAAACCCCTTTACCGACACGATCCAGTCCGTGGTGACCAATTCGATCGGGGTGATCACGCAGATTACGGTCACCACCGCTCGTCGTATGCTTACGAGCAGCTTCACGTTCGGAAGCACCTCGACAAATCCAGTGCTCTTGAAGGGTACCTACGGCATGTTGGAGCTGTTCAACACCGGCAGCTACACCTACACGCCCTTCGCGCTTAACCCTGCACTTGGGCCCGATCAAATTGGTGTCGACACCTTCGACTACGAGATGCAAGACCTCGCCGGCGAAGTGTCGCAGGCCACGCTGACGATTAATGTATCGGGCTCCGAACCCGAAAGCCCAATTGCCGCCGACGACACTGCAGAGGCCACGGAAGCAGGCGGTGTTGATAACCAAACGGATGGGACCAACCCTACCGGAAACGTGCTCTCCAACGATAAACCATCAACGGGCTTGACAGTCCGCGGTGTCGAAACCCTCGACAACGACCTGATCCTTTTGGAGCCAAACAGCGTAACGGCACCCGACGCAGGGTCATATGATGCTGTCGTCCAAGGCCGATACGGTGCCTTGTATATACGGGAAGATGGTTCCTTTAAATATTTCGTCGACAATGCGAACGCATCGGTCGAACAGTTGAATGACGGTGAAACATTGACTGATGGTTTTGATTATAAAGTAGCGAATGCAGAGGGAGCCACAGACTTCGCCGTCTTGACGGTCACCATCAATGGTGCCAATGATGCTCCAATAGCGAACGATCTGGAAGTAATTTCCATCGAGGCCGGTGGCCTTGCAAATACGACGCCGGGTTTGAATCCATCGGGCAATGTGACGCTCAATGACACCGACGTGGACATTAACGACACCAAAACGGTGTCAAAAATCATCTTTGGAGAGGGTGTTCCTGTAGCATTTACAGGCTTCAAAGAAGTAAATGGCAATTATGGCACACTGTCGATCTACGCAGATGGTATTTTCAGCTATGCACTTCGAAATGATTTGCAAGCAGTCGAAGCCCTCAAATCTGGACAATCACTCCTTGAAATCTACACGTATGAATTGAAGGATTCAGGAGATGCTACTAGCACAGCCACACTGACGATCACCATCCAGGGTGCCGATGATATCGTTCAGGTCAGCGACATCTTCGTGAACGAAGGGTCACCGGTGGGGGTCTTCACCGTGAACGCCGGTGCGGGTCAACTCGTATCATTGGCTTTGGTCGATGGCGCAGCCAAAATCGTGCAGGGCACACCGGAAACGGATGGCTCGGAAGATTACGGTCCCTCCATTTCCTATTGGAATGGATCGGCTTGGGCGATTTATAATCCTCAGCTGAATGAAGGGTTTGTTGGAATTCCCACAGGTGGCAAACTCTTCGTCAGGACCCCCATCATCGACGACACCCTGCGTGAATCGTCACCAGGTGAAACGTTTACCTTGCAAGTTGCCAACAAGGGCGGCACGTCCGACGCAGGATTAGCCACTATCAACGACGATGGAACCGGCACCTACTTCCGTGATGCCGCGCCGGTCAACGATCCGGAGTTGGGTCTGATTCCGTCGATCGACGATCAGGCCGAGCTTGATGACGACCGACTGTTATCTACGAGCAATGTGACCGTAAACGAGGCCTCGCCGTATGCCGTCTTCGTAGTGACCGGCGAGACGGACCAGGAAGTAAAACTCAGCCTCGACATCACAGGATCTGAAGCCGGCGATGCCGTACTCGACACCGATTTCGGGTCGGTCATCGAATACTTTGACCCCCGTTTTGACAACGGCGATGGAACCTTCGGCAAATGGTTCCCCTACAATGCCGATGAATTACCCGGCCTCTTCTCGACCGGTGAGGGTTTGGTGGGATCGTTGCTTGTGCGGACCAACATCCGAAACGACGACCCGGCAGTTTTTGAGGGTGATGAGACATTCCGACTCATAGCCAGCAACTTGGAGAATTTGGAGGCGACCGACGGTATTGGAACGATTGTTGACGACGGCACCGGCTCATACTGGATCGGAGACGATACGGATCCTGCCACCGAGCAGGAGCTCGCCGACGGCAATATCGAGCTCGACGACGACCGTCCGGTGTTCTCTGTCTCGCCGGTGAAAGTCAGTGAGGGTGGCAAGGCGTATTTCACGGTCACGCGCACGGGCGCCTCGGCCGTCGAGCATACGGTGAACGTTTCGACCTCAATCGAGGCGGACGACACAGCCTCCGAGGGCGATTTCACTGCATTAACCAACCAAACACTGACCTTCGCGGCTGGCGTGACAACGCAGACGTTCTTTGTGCAGACCACCGACGACGACGTATACGAGGGCCTTGAGACCTTCATTGTGAGCTTGTCGGGCGCGACGGGCGGGTCACTGATCAGCGACACGGAGGGCGCGGCCAAGGGCACGATCGCCGACGACGGCTCGGGTACGGTGTTCAAAGACGACGGCACTGAAGACACCGAAGCGGCCCCTGACGACGACTCCCCGACCATCACGGTGGCCGGCAGGGACGACGTGAGCGAGGGCACGGCGGCGGTGTTCGAGGTGAGCCTGAGCAACGCCTCGGCCTCCCCGACCGAAATCACCCTGGCCC
>CAYZWQ010000019.1:0-8659 GCA_964481355.1 uncultured Chitinophagales bacterium | reverse complement strand
CCCCGACCATCACGGTGGCCGGCCGCGACGACGTGAGCGAGGGCACGGCGGCGGTCTTCGAGGTGAGCCTGAGCAACGCCTCGGCCTCCCCGACCGAAATCACCCTGGCCCTCGGCGACGCCGCCGACACGGCGGACACTGACGACTACGACGCTGCCGCAATGGCGGCGTACTACTTCGACGGCGGGACGAAGGTCGAGCTGACGATCACCGACGGGAAAATTACGCTCCCTGCGGGCGTGACGGGCTTCTTCGTGGGCGTTCCGACGACCGACGACGAGGAGTACGAGGGCGGGCAGAGCTTCACGCTGGCGGCGGCGCTCACCGGCGGGGCCACGGATGCGGACACGTCGACGATCCTGGACGACGGGGCCGGCAAGCGCTACGACGAGAAGGGCATTGAAGACCCGGGCACCGAGGAGGATCCGTTCACGCCCGACGACGACAGTTGCGACGGAACCACGACCATATCCGGTGTAGTCAGACAGGCTCCGGGTGGCGAACTGCTGGCCAATGTACCCCTCACGCTCATCCCCCAAGGTGACACACCCGGTGGGGTGCTCATGCAAATCACCGGCGAGGATGGCGCCTTCATATTTACTGGAGTGCCCCCCGGCAGTTATCTGCTTCAAGTTCAGGATGCCAATCTCAACAGTGCCCGTAATCTCTATCCGGTACAATCCAGCTTGTTCTTCACAACACTCGAAGCGTGCGTTCCACAAACACGTGATTTTGAGTATGAATTTTCGTTGTTGCCCGCTCTTGGCGACTACGTCTGGCTTGACGTGAATGGTAACGGTATCAACGATGAGTGGTATGATGCGAATAATGACGGACTCATCACCAAGAACATACCCGACGAGAACGGATTTGTCGACTACGAAGCTTGGGAGTGGGTGGATCTCAACGGTGACAATCGCTGGGATGGCACGGAAAATGAAGGGGAACTCAACAAAGGTGGCTTCGGAAATGCTAAATCCGCAAACATCAAAGTGACTGGTCCACAAGACTTCAGCAACAATATCATCATTGGACTGAAAGGTTATTGGCGAACACGACCAGGAGGTGACTCACCCTATGGCGATTATCAAGTTGAGTTTGTACTGGACGACAACTTTTTAGCTCAGGCCCAGGCAAAATCTGAGACTGGAAAAGTGAAGCCGATTCCAGTAAACACACCCGATGCCAAGGTGGTAAGCCAAACAGATTTCACACCGACCCAAATCACATCCGACAATGCCAAATTCGTTTGCGGCATTCCAGGCGGACCCGTACGCACCGTCAACGTTACAGAATTGGAGCGCATCCGATTGGACCTTGACATCGGTTTGGTATGCTACATGTCGGCACCTGCCTTCGTAAACAGTTTCACCGTGAATGAAGCCTCACCTTACGCCATTTTCACGGTCACCGGCACAGCGACCCATTTTGTGAGCCTGAAACTGGAAGACGGCGTTGCCGATGCGGATGATTATGGTCCATCCATCGATTACTGGAACGGCCTTACATGGATTCCCTACGATCCAACGCTCAACGACGGGTTTGTCACCATTCCAAACGGTGGCACGCTCTTGGTGAGAGTGTCGATTACTCAGGATGACATTGCCGAAGGCGACCACGAGTTCTCCCTTGTGGTCACCACGAAAACAGACGACATCGCGACAGGAGTAGCAACCATCAATGATTTCGGAGAGGGTACCATCTTTACCGACGGCGACCCAGATATGGTGGATGGGAAACCAAATGCTCCTGTCAATGAAGAACAGCAGCCAGACGACGACCGTGTATTGACGGTTTCAGGTAACAACTACAATGAGAAGTCGCCTCGTGCCATCTTCATCGTTGATGCCACCAAAGGATTAGTATTGGAGTTCGAAACGGAGGATGCTTCCAACCCGGAGAACGAACCACCTCTTAAGCCAACCACAAACATGGCTTTGGCCCAGATGTATTACTCAACGAATGGCGGACAAACGTGGCAGAAATACGAGCGTCCGACACAAAAACGAGCAGATGACGAGCAGCAGGCCATACAAGCATCCCAAGTCACGGCAGGGGACGTCCCTGTCTTGGTTGCCGTCGACATCACTGCCGAACGAGATGGCATCTTTGAGGGCAAGGAGGAGTTCAAATTCTATGCCAGAACATTGGGAACGCTCATCGGTGCCGGCTATGCAACGATCAGCGACGACGGCACAGGTATCATCACCGGCGAAATCGACGAAAACACAACAAACTATGACGGTTCGAACCTCGTTGACGTCGAACGCGACGATGATCGCAATGTGACGGTTACCGACGTCAACGTAAATGAAGCGTCGCCGTACGCGGTGTTCAGCGTTCAAAGCAACCTAGGCTTGCAGGTACGCTTCGAGCTGATGGATGTAACAGCTGGTTCTGATGATTACGGCCCAACATTGGACATCAATGTCGGAACTGGATGGATAGCCTATGATCCTGTGGCGAACGGCGGATTCATCGACGTTCCTGAGGGTGGTCTGATCTTAGTTAGAACCAACATCATCCAAGACTCAGAATACGAGGTATCTGAAACCTTCACCCTTGTCGCCACGCTCAATTCAGGTGGTTCTGTGGGTACTGGTACGGCCACAATCTTCGATAACGGGGAGGGCGATGTCTATGATGAGGACGGTAACATTGATCCATCGGCTCCAAAAGACAACGACAGCACCGTCAGTGTAAACAACATCGTTGTGAACGAAGCGTCACCCTTTGGGATATTTACTCTGAGTGGAACAAACGGCCAAGAAATCACCCTCGAAGTTGCTGGTCAAACAGCAACATTGGGAGTCGATTTCATCCAACGTATCGACATCTACCAAAATGGTGCGTGGATCACTTACACCAGTGGTTCGCCCGTCATTTTTGGATCTAGTGGCATACTGCTTGTGCGGGTACCCATACTCCAGGATGCTGACTATGAAGGTTCGGAGACGTTCAAACTAAACGTGACAACATCCCAGAATCAGTCTGTTTCGGGCACGGCAACCATCAAAGATGATGGCACAGGATCCATCTGGCTCCCGTCGAACACGACTGGGGAACCTGAAGATGTGGATAGCCCCGATTATGACGGTCCACGCTTGGATGACGACCGTCCGATAACCGTATCCAACATCAAAGTGAACGAAAGCTCCCCATTTGCAGTCTTTACGGTCAAGGGCGCACCGGGACAAATGGTAACGTTCGAGTTGGTCGACGGATTGGCCGATACCAACGACTACCTGCCGACCATCGAATACTGGGACGGCGAGAAATGGACACCCTACGGCGGTGGATACATCCCGCTTCCATCAACTGGGACATTGCTTGTCCGAAATCCCATCATATCGGACGACGAATACGAAGGTGACCACGAATTCTACTTGTCCGTCGCTTCTGCCGGAGGCAACACCTTCAAAGGCAAGGCCACTATCAGCGATGCCGGACAGGGTCAAGTGTTCCCAGACGCACCACCAACTGTGGATCCAACACTCGGACTCATCCCACATGTCGATCGAACAGCCGATCTCGACGACGACAGGCCGTTCACACCACTGGTGGCTGTCGACGATATGGTTTCTCTGGATGCATCGAACGGTTCAGAGGCTGGCAAAGAACTCATCAATGTGCTCGACAACGACACCTTTGGTGGGGAGCTTCTTGTGAACCGGCAGGCCTTCCGCATCGAACTGATCGATGCATCAGACATGGGTGTCATGATACTGAACACGGAAAATGGCCTTGTCACACTTGGTGAAGTGACTTCTGGAGGTGAATTCACGCTGGTGTACCGCCTTTGTGAAATTGAGCGTCCCGAGAACTGCTCTACCGCCACGGTCACGCTCAAACTAACGTTGGAAGTGACCATGAAGGTCTCTGATGTGATGGGTAACGTCTGGTACGATTACCTTGAGGACGGGGTGTGGCAACATCAATTCAAGGTGGATGCAGATAAAAATCCCGCCTTGGAGTACCCCCTCGAAGGATGGAACGTTTCGCTCGTGGGCCGCGATATCAGGGGCAATCTGGTTTCGCTTGCAACCACGACCTCAGCCGACGGCACCTACCTGTTCAGGGACATCCCTGAAGGTATCTACCGTATCTCCAAAGAGTCTCGGAATGCATGGGTGCCGGTACTTCCACTCTTGTTGGACGAGAGTCCCTGGGTACACTACCACACGGTTCGAGTGAGGGGTGACTATGCCGGCGATGCATGGAATAACGTCGTTGAACCAATAGGTAACCGCAAAGGCTGGCTCAAGGACGTCAAGCAAGGCAGTGGAGACATGTACGCCAGTGCCTACCTGCACTTGGATACGGACATGGATGGAGTTGCTGACGGGACCGTCTTTGTATCTGGTCCGGTAGCAGTCCAATGGACGAATGCCACGTCGAACGAGCTGTCCATGCAAATAACTCACATTGATTTGGTTGGCGACAGCAAGCAATTCGGTTTGGTTGAGTTGTCTACGTCTTATTTCACGAATCAAGCGGGTTCACGTGAGATCACTTCCAGAGTGTTTTCTGAATCTGGCGATTCGTTGGCATTCTCTACACTAACCTTCCCATTCAAGATGAGGGTTGGTGGACAGACATGGAGAATGCCCGATGACCAAGCACCGATTTTGCACGGACGTATAAGTCAACTGCTTCCGTACAACCAAAGGCATGGCATGCTGCCGGGGGTAGGTGCCGATTTGGTTACGGACGCTGGGCGTAAGGTTGCTCGATTGGTGGGCATGGAGTTCATGCCTCACTATGGGGTCGATTTCTCAGCCAATCAATCGGTCTTTGGCAGCGCCAGTGGAGGCTCGTACGCCGTCACTATGGAGCAAGGCGGTGCGCGCCACGTGGTCAGTCCCAATAAGGCCGATATGGGGCCAACCCTTGGTGGCGGTATCGACGATTCGCAAATGTTCGTGCGAAACCGTCAGACGAACCCTTCTCTGTCCGAGTCGAAACCTACGGCTGTGAACGCAGGGGTGAATATTCTTTCGAGTGTCGTGAGGGGGCAGCAGGTACAAGTTGAGGTCGTGGCTAACCGCCCGGCATACCTATATGCATGGGTCGATTTCAACAAGAATGGAACTTGGGAGGAATCCGAGCAAATTTTTGATGCCAAACTGGTTGCTCAGGGTCCGAACACGATCTCGTTCAAAGTGCCCGATAATACCAGCTCCGGTCAAACCTGGTCACGATTCCGTATTTGTGATTGTCCGTTCGGACTTCAGCCTGTTGGTGTCGTAAGTGGCGGTGAAGTGGAAGACCATCCAGTCACCATATTGTCTGCGGGTGGCACCGTTTCGGGGACCGTATGGCAGGATGCCAATTCCGACGGCATCAGAGGAGAGGATGATAAACCAATGCCCGGTGTGACGGTCTTTGCCGACCTGAATGCCAACGGCTCAGCTGATTCAGGCGAACCGAGGGCGATGACCGACTCACAGGGACGTTATACCCTCACCGGTGTGCCTGATGGAACGGTCCGCATCATGCCTAATCTCGACGCAGGCTGGCAGACGACCAATCTTGCCGGTCCATCGTTCCGTGATGTCGCAGTTCCTGAGAATGGAGTCGTGTCGGGAGTCGATTTCGGTTTGGGTCGCCTTTCAACGAATCTAGATGAAGATGATGCACTGCCGACAGCATTCAAACTGCATGGCAATTATCCAAATCCGTTCAACCCTACCACGACGTTGAGCTTCGATCTGCCCGAGGCATCTGAAGTCAGGATTCAGGTGGTTGACGCGTTGGGTCGTCTCGTCATGGATGTTGATGCCGGACGGATCAGCTCCGGTGTCAACCGCACCGTTTCGCTCGATGCTTCTAAACTTGCCAGCGGAGTTTACATGTATCGCATGCTCGTGAAAGGCAGCTCAGCCACAAGCGTTGCAACAAACAAATTCACATTGATCAAATAAAAAATGCCGGTCTAACAGGCCGGCACTATGTATCAGCAATTCAGAATACTCTTAAAATAGCTGTTATGGGTTTTCGCATTATCCCAATAGCAGTATCTAAGGGCGGCGGCAGTGATAGCCGCCGCCCTTTTTATTGAACTAATCGTTATTCGAAGGTTGCTGGAAGCAGCTTGCCGTTGATGATTACGTTTGTGGCACTGGTGAGGTACTCGAAGGGATCGCCGTTGTACAACGCCAGGTCGGCATCTTTACCGCGCTCGAGGGAACCTACTCGCCCGTCGATGCCCAAGATTTTTGCGGCGTCGATCGTCAGAGCTTTCAATGCCGCGTCGTGTGGTAGCCCATTCGCAACGGCGATGGCAGCTTCGTAAAGCACCACACGGGTCTTTGGAACATAACCCTCAAAGCTGCTCTGAAACGCCATCGGTATGCCGGCGGCATGAACCTTCGCAGCGGTTTCGAAAGTGGCGTTCTGAGCATCACCCGAAGTGCGCAGCATGGTGGGGTGGATCAGCACTGGCACTCCGGACGCCTTGATTTCGTCCATAACCAGATACGCTTCGGCGGCGCCGTCGAGCACCATCTTGAATCCAAATTCCCTCTGCAGGCGCAGAGCCGTCACGATGTCGTTCGCCATGTGGGCGGCCACCATGGCGGTCACCTTTCCGTCGAGTAAGTCGGCGAGCGATTCCATCTTGAGGTCGCGTGTCTGATTTTCGCCGGCCTTGCGCTTACGAGCATATTCCTGGGCTTTGAAAAGCTCTTGACGCAGCACGGCCAGCGCCTTAGAACGAGTGCCGGGGCTCTGGAAATTACTGCGCACAGAGCTGCCCAGAGTCACGGCCAGCATGGTGGTCGAATCGACCAAGGCCTCAGCAACCGTTTCGCCATGGGTTTTTACGATCATGGTCTGACCGCTGATCACCGCGCCGGGTCCGTGCCCTGTGTGCACCGTCGTTATGCCGTGGCTGCGCAGGTAGCCAACGAGAAACTCTTGGGCGTTGTAGGCATCGATGGCCCGGAGTTCGGGCTGGATGGCATTGCTTCGGTCTAGCTGGTCTTGGTCGTGGGTTTGATTCAGATAGCCGGCCAATCCAACGACAGTACGCGCGTCGATCAGCCCTGGCATGACGACCTTTGCCTCAACAACTTCGTAGCCGTTGGGCACCGACACCGATGCTTGTGTGCCGACGCGTTCGATTTTGCCGTCCTTGACGAGCACGATCCCGTTTTGTATCGGTGCTCCGGCCATGGTGTAAACGGTCTCGCCTTTAACGGCGAGGTTCTGGGCATCGGATGGGGATGCCCACAGTGCCAGAGCACACAAAAGGAGGGTAGGGAGGAAACGTTTCATCAGAATTCTCCTTCGTTGTGAAAGTGATACTCGCCACGGAAGACGCGGTGTCCACCGGTGTAAAATTTGAGATGCTCAGGGTTCGATCGGTCGTAAACAAGCTGTCCGTCGATCCATGTTTCAAGCACGTGTGTGTACACGCTGAACGGGTCACCGCTGAGCATGATAAAATCGGCGTCCTTGCCTGGTTCGAGCGACCCTACGCGGTGGTCGAGGTCGAGCATGCGGGCACCTGCAATGGTGAGCGACTCGAGGGCCTTCTCACGACTCATTCCGGCACGGACACCGAATGCTGCCATACGGAAGAACAGGCGTGAGTCGGTGATGCCGTCGTCGGTATGGTATGCCGTGTTCACACCGGCCTTCTCGAGGTAGGCCCCGTTCTTGTCGCGGATGTCGGTAGCCTCAAGCTTACCGCCGGGCGAATCCAGACCAATGATGGATGCATGAACTCCTGCAGCGGCGATTTCGTCGGCCACTTTCCAGGCTTCGCTCACATGGTGGAGCACCAAACGGTAGCCGAACTCCTGCGACAGGCGGATCGTGGTCAGGATGTCGTCGTGGCGGTGGGTGTGATTGTGCACGATGCGCTTGCCCTCCAGCACCTCGACCAGCGTCTCCATTTGCAGGTCGCGTGCGGGCATCTTGGAAGGATCACCCTTGGCATCGTCGATCTTCTTTTTATACTCCTGTGCCTTCACGAACAGCGAACGCACCAAAGCCGCCGATTTAGCCCGGGTTCCCGGCATTCCAGCCGCACGCAGCGGATTGGTTCCGTTGGCCATCTTGAGTCCGCCGAAGATGCCAGTCTCATCGTCGACGACCATGAGCATGTCCTCGACTTTGTTTGCGTTGCGAAGCTTCAGATAAACTGTCTGCCCGCTCATGAGCAGTCCCGATCCGGGCATCACGTTGGCAGTGGTTACGCCTCCTGTTCGCGCCTTTTTGAAGGAGTCGCTGTTCGGGTTGATGGCATCGAGGATGCGCACGTCAGGGTGGGTCGGCGAGGATGCGTCGCCACCGTCGCCCTCACCAATGTGGCTGTGTGTATCAACCAGTCCAGGCATGATGATCTTGCCTGTGGCATCGATACGCACAGCGTCGGAGGGGATATTGACGCGGTCGGATGCACCGACGGCGACGATCTTGCCGCGGTGCACTACCAGCACGCCATTGTCTATCGGTGCACCCACGATCGGGATGATATGAGCGCCGGTGAAGGCGTGGGGCTGCTCCTGCGCCTGAGTCTGTCCAAACAACAGACACAGGGCCATAATGCCCATTATGAGGGATTTGAAGTGTTTCATGAAGTATGACACGTTGAATGAAAAGTGACTCGGGCAATGTAGGGAAAAAATCAAAGGCATCAAGGGAGAAGCAA
>CAYZWQ010000018.1:0-25663 GCA_964481355.1 uncultured Chitinophagales bacterium | reverse complement strand
GGCGAGGCAATCTACTCGATCAATATCCCACCATACTCCGGAAGTCTGCGTGTTATGGCGGTGGCATGGAACGGATCGTCTTTTGGAAGCGCATCACACAACATACGCGTCGCCGACCCTGTGGTCATAAGCACGGCATTGCCCCGTTTTCTGAGTCCGGAAGACGAGCTCGAAATGTCGGTCATACTGTCAAACACAACCGGTAATGCTTCGCGGGCAAACACCGCCATATCGGTGACCGGTCCGGTAACGATCGGCGGATCAACATCCAAATCGGCAGAAATTAGCCCAAATGGAGAGACTTTGATTCCATTCGACCTCAAAGTTTCACGAAATATCGGTGAGGCCCGCATTGCCGTAGCCGCCACAAGCAGCGGGGAGACATTCGTTGACACCGTGTATGTTCCGGTCCGTGCAGCCAGCGGTCTTCAAGTTGTTGCCGACCAGGGCAAGCTCACCCAAGGCTCGACCGTCCTCAAAGAGGACGGGGGGTTCATTGCGGGCACCTCAAGTGGCAAGCTGATCGTAAGCAGGTCGCCCCTCGTCGAGTTTACGAAAACGTTGAGCGACCTTCTCGCCTACCCCTATGGCTGCGCCGAGCAAACGATCTCGTCTGCATTCCCACAGTTGTACTACGAGGACTTCTCGTCCATGTTCGAGCAGCCGGGCAGCAGGCGCCCATCCGATCCGACTTGGAACATTCAGGAGGCTATACGAAAGATAGAGACCATGCAGCTATACAGTGGCGCGCTCGCCTACTGGCCGGGAGGCAACTATGAGAGCTGGTGGGCGACCGTGTACGGCGCCCACTTCCTGCAGGAGGCCAAGAAGGCGGGATATGAGGTCAACTCAAACATCCTTCAGCGTATGTATTGGTATATCGAGGCCAAAAACCGTGAGCGTAGTTCTGTGCGATACTACTACAACGACGACAACGGAATGCTTGCAGAGAGGACGATCGCGCCCAAGGAGATCGCTTATGGGCTTTACGTGCTTGCAATGGCAGGTCAACCCGACTTGCCGGGAATGAACTACTACATGGACAACCTCTCCATGCTGGCAATCGACAGCCGCTATCTGTTGGCAGCGGCATTCCTCCAGACGGGCGACCAGCAGGCATATGCCAGGGCCATCCCCGAACGCTTTGCGAACGAGCGCTCGATTGCGGTAACTGGAGGAAGCTTCCACTCGTTTATCCGTGACCAAGGCATCGTGCTGAACACGCTGATGGAGTCCGACCCATCCAACCCGCAGGTGGCACCGCTGGCTCGACAGCTCTCTGAGCAGCTTGCAAGATCCCAGTACCTGAGCACCCAGGAAATGGCTTTTGCACTTTTGGGACTTGGAAAAATGCTGCGTGCCGAATCAGGCAACACGGCCACAGCCACGATCAAACAGGGGAACAGTACCCTCGGCAAGTTCGACGGTAAGAGCCTTGCCATACCGTTCACTCCCGAGAAGGGCCCCGTAACCGTCGAAGTAGCCGGAACAGGCAGCGTTTATTACTACAAGCAAACGCGTGGTTTGTCGCTATCGAACAAGGTGGAAGAACGCGACCAGGTGCTTCGGGTACGCAGAACCTATCTGAGCAGAAATGGCCAACCCCTGCCGACGTCCAGTTTCAGACAGAACGACTTGGTGGTCGTGAGGATTTCGCTGAGCACGTCCGACGGGAGCATCGTGGAGAATGTGGCCGTCACCGATATGCTGCCTGCCGGTTTTGAAATCGAAAACCCGCGCATTGGCGATGTGCCGGAACTTCAATGGGTGACAAATGCTGCAAACCCGGACCACATCGACATCCGGGACGACCGCATCAACCTGTTCACAACCGCAACCGGAAGCGAAAAATATTTCTATTACTTGGTTCGAGCAGTGAGCAAGGGAAGGTTTCATCAGGGCCCAGTCAGTGCCGATGCCATGTACAACGGGGCCTACCATTCGTACCATGGATCAGGAGTCATCGTTGTCGGCGACTGAAAATCACGGTAGCACCATTGCCGGTCGTATTCCGAAATGGCTTAGATGGGGCTTGGCCGCCGGCTTTGCCCCCCTTTTGTTGTTTCTTATTGCCGACAGCATCTTTCCTTTGCCTGTCGACACAGACTACTCGCGCATTGTGCTCGACCGCGACGGGGTTGTGCTGCATGGTTTTCTGAGTGGGGACGAAAAATGGAGAATGTACACCGAACTGGATGAGATCAGCCCTGACATCAGAACGACGTTTCTGGCCAAGGAGGACAACTACTTCTACTATCACCCTGGCATCAATCCGGCCGCAATCGTGAGGGCTGCATGGAACAACGTCACCTCCGGGAGGCGAACGTCGGGTGCTTCGACCATCACGATGCAGGTGGCACGGATGATGGAGCCAAAGCGTCGCACGTATGTAAACAAGGCCGGCGAAATGTTCAGGGCCCTGCAGTTGGAGTGGCATCTGAGCAAGGACGAGATCCTGCAGCTCTACCTGAACCGAGTGCCTTATGGTGGCAACATCGAAGGCATCAAGGCGGCTTCGCTCATCTATTTTGGCAGACTGCCCAACCAGTTGAGCCTTGCGCAGGTTGTGACGCTGACCGTGATACCCAATCGGCCGAATCAGCTTACCATCGGCCGCCACAACGACGCCATTAGGACGGAGAGAGACAGATGGATCAATCGATTTCGCAACGAAGGGGTGATCGATGAGGAAAGGTCGAAGGCTGCGCTGTCCGAACCTTTTGCGTACCGACGCCTTGATGTGCCCCGGCGGGCAGCGCACCTGTCGGTGCGTCTGCGCCGACAGTATCCCGAACGGTATATCATCCAAAGCAGCCTCGACAGCGAAATCCAGTCCAAAGTCGAGAACATGGTCTATGCAGCCAGCAGGAGGCTCCAATATCGGAACATACGTCAAGCTTCCGCACTGGTGATCGACAACAAAACAATGCAGGTTGTGGCGTATGTGGGGTCCCCCGACTTTTTCAACGATGACGAGGCAGGGCAAGTCGACGGCATAAGGGCAGTGAGGTCTCCTGGAAGCACTCTGAAGCCTCTAATCTATGCAATTGCAGTCGACATCGGCGTAGTGACGCCCAAAACAATCGTTGCAGATGTGCCCATCCACATCGACGGCTACAGTCCCGAAAATTATGATTCCAAGTATAATGGAGCCGTCACCATCGAAGACGCACTAGCCTACTCGTTGAACATCCCGGCTGTGAAAACCTTGCAGCAGATCGGAGTTCCATCATTGGTCGACAAGCTGATAGACGCCGATTTCCGTCAGATTCTGGCCGATCGCAACAAGCTGGGATTGTCTGCAGCACTGGGCGGCTGTGGAACCCGCCTGGAGGAGTTGACGCTTCTTTATGCCGCTTTTGCCAACAGGGGAATGTTCTCGAAGGCAAATTGGCTACAGTCAGACAGCGTCGCAGTTTCCAAGCGGCTGATCAGCGAGGAGGCTTCCTATCTGATTACGGAGAGCCTTACGAGGCTCACCCGCCCCGACCTTCCCAACAGTGCGTCTGCGAGCCTGAGAGTGCCCAAAGTAGCGTGGAAGACAGGCACGTCGTATGGGCGCCGGGATGCGTGGAGCATCGGCTACAACCAAAATTTCACGGTCGGCGTGTGGGCTGGCAATTTCGACAACGAGGGCGTGCCCGATCTAAGCGGCGCAGAAATTGCTACCCCCATCCTGTTCGACCTTTTCAACACCATCGATTATGCATCTGACAATAAGTGGTATGGTATTCCGGCAAATTTAATGTATCGGTTTGTCTGCCCCGTAACTGGCCTGGCCAAGGGGGAATCCTGCGAGCACGCCGCCGTTGACTGGTTTGTACCAGGAATCTCGAACACCCAGACATGCAGGCATTTGGTCGAGATCAGCGTGTCGCCTGACGAACGCATGTCGTACTGTACCCGATGCCGCCCACAGACAGGTTACAAGAACATGCTGTACCCTGATTATCCACCGGACCTGTTGTCATGGATGGACAGGGTCGGAGTACAGTATGACAAGATCCCGGCCCATAATCCTGTGTGTACAAGGGTGCTAGATGCCAACCCACCACGTATTGTCAGCCCCGTTGCGAATCAGGAATATTTGATTGACAGGGCGGATGCTGCAGAAATCAAGCTCGCGGCCGAGGTGGCCTCCGATGTCGCGCTTTTGTACTGGTATGTGAACGACAGACTGGTGGGGACGTCAGCACCCGGAGAGAACTTCTTTACCAAGGTAGACTCGGGCCGGAACAAAATATCTTGCACGGACGACAGGGGAAGGAATTCGGACATCACCTTTACGGTGAGTTTCTTCTAAGTGAACCCATTTTGGGGTCTTGGACATAAAAAAAACGGCGCCTGGGTTTCACGCCGGGCGCCGTATGTTAACTTACTGAACTGCGAATTGTGTCAAACAATGCATAGGTAATATAAGCAGATTTGAGCGAGATGCGAGCAAAAATAGTGCAAAATATGCTCAATAAACGCCAAATCCTTTAATATTTAGCTTCCATTGCGTGAGCTCAATTCGAAAATAGATGCGCACTTCCAAATCACGTTATAAATACCCCCTTTTAGGGTATGTCGTTGTCAGAAAAAATGGCGACCATTTGATCAGGGGTATATATACTGTAATTCACTTACATTGCATGCAATTCAAAACCATACTTATGAATTATGAAACGGTTTGTGCTGATAAGCTCCTTCATTCTCACCAGTCAATGCAACCCATCTCCTGAAATGTCAAAACCCGCACCTCCAGTTGCAAAGCAAATCCCCCATGAAATGACGATCCATGGCCACACAAGGGTTGACCCGTATTTCTGGATGAACCAACGGGAGAACCCAGACGTGACTGCATATTTGGACGCCGAGAATGGCTACCTTCGGGAATCGATGGCACATACCGTTCCACTACAGGAACGGCTTTTCGAGGAGATGAGAGACCGTATCCAGGATGCCGACGAATCGGTGCCCTACTTCAAGAACGGATATTACTATTACAGCAGATTCGAGGAGGGCAGCGAATATCCGGTTTATTGCAGGAGACCCGGATCTATGGACGCACCGGAAGAGGTCATGCTTGATGTGAACAAACTTGCAGACGGACACGCCTATTTCAGCGTCGGACTGATGCATGTCAGTCCAGACAATAACATGCTGGCATATGCGGCCGACACGGTCGGAAGGTATATCATGAACCTGTCGTTCAAGAATTTATCCACGGGTGAAACGCTGCCATACACCATCGCCAACGTGACGTCGGTAGCCTGGGCGAACGACAACAAAACCGTGTATTACGGCAGCAAAGACCTTCAGACACTTCGGGCCGACCGCATCTATATGCACACGCTCGAAGAACCGGACGCAGATGCCGAGGTATACTTCGAAGGCGACGACAGCTTCAGCACGCATGTGGCGAGAAGCAAGTCGGGGGCCTATATTGCGATATCCAGCCATAGCACGGTGGCGTCGGAATACCATCTGATCGACAGCAATGTGCCGGGAAGCAAACCCAAACTGTTTCAGGCACGTGAACGCGACCATCTCTATTATGTGGACCATAGAGGAGATTCCTTCTATGTTTTGACCAACTATGAGGCCACTAACTTCAAATTAGTCACCACGCCCCTGAATACGACGTCGAGGCAGTACTGGCGGGAGCTGATTCCACACCGTGCCGATGTTCTGATTGAAAATGTCGAGCTTTTCACAGACTATGTGGTTTTGCAAGAAAGAAGCGATGGCCTGAACAGGCTCAGGATCATAAACCAAGTTACGGGCGATGACCACTACGTCGAATTTGGAGAGCCGACGTACTATGCCGGCTTGGGAACAAACCCTGAGTTCAACACGGCCACATTGCGGTTTGCCTATGAGTCGTTGACCACTCCTCCCAGCACATTTGACTACGACATGGATCGCCGAACCAGCGCGCTCATGAAGGAACAACCGGTCCTGGGTGGATTCAGCAAGGACGACTATGTTTCCGAAAGGGTTTGGGCCACCGCAGAGGACGGTAGCAAGGTGCCCATATCGCTCGTGTACAGGAAAGGCCTCACCAGAGACGGAGGCAACCCAACCTTAATGAGTGGTTATGGATCCTATGGATACTCATACGATGCCTACTTCAGTTCGGCCAGACTGAGCCTGCTCGACAGGGGTTTTATCTTCGCCATTGCCCACATCAGGGGTGGGCAGGAATTGGGTCGCCAGTGGTATGAGGACGGCAAGCTCCTAAAGAAGATGAACACCTTCACCGACTTCATCGATGCCGCCGAGCATCTTATTGAACAGGGATACACATCAAGCGACAGATTTTTTGCGGAGGGTGCCAGCGCAGGCGGCCTTCTGATGGGAGCTGTGGTAAACAGTAGGCCAGAACTGTTCAAGGGCATGATTGTAGGGGTCCCGTTCGTTGACGTCATCACCACCATGCTTGATGAAACCATCCCCTTGACTACCGTTGAGTTTGAAGAGTGGGGCAATCCCAAAGACACTGTCTACTACGACTACATGCTTCAGTACTCGCCATACGACAACATCACGTCGCAAGATTACCCAGCCATGCTAGTCACAGCGGCATTTCATGACTCCCAGGTCCAGTACTGGGAGCCAGCAAAGTGGGTCGCCAAACTCAGGACGATGAAAACGGACAACAACCCCCTGTATTTGCACACCGAAATGTCGGCGAGCCATGGCGGCAAGTCGGGCAGGTACGAGTCCCTCAAGCTTACAGCCCTCGAATATGCCTTCATTCTGGATCAGTCCGGAATCGAGCAGTGAAAAATCCGTGTCGTCGATCGGCCTACAATGCGCTTAGGCCGATCAATGATGCGGCCTCTTTGCCAAGACCCATTCCCATGGCGACACCCATGCCGCCCAGGCCAGCAGCAATGTACCATCGAGGGCCCATTTGTTTCAGGATTGGATTTTTTGTTTCGGCAAATCCCATGATTCCGCTCCATTCGTACTCGATTTCCCATCCTTTGGGCATTTTCAGCACCTCGTCGGCAAAGTTGAGAAGCCGGTTTTTGATGCGCTCGTTCACTCCAAAGGTTTCGGTCGTCTCACCCTCGAAGTCGACGTTTCGTGCACCTCCCAACAAGAGCCTACCGTCGAGGTTCCTGAAGTAGATGTAACCCTTGTCGTAGTGATAGACTCCTTTCCACGGATGGCCGGGTATTGGCTTCGTGACCATCACATAACCGCGGGCAGGTTTGATCTTAAGCTCAGGAAGAAGGCGGGCACTGAAGCCGTTGGTTGCAAAAAGGATGTTTTTAAATGACAGCTCGATGCCGTCTGACACCCAAGCCCGGTCTTCCGAGAAATCTACCAAAGGTGTGTTGAAGCGGATTTCGACACCGGATTCAAAGGTTTTTTGAATGAGGTATGCCATCATTTCGCCCGTATGGACAGATCCCTCGAGGCGGTTTTTGATGGCCGGGTATGGTCCGCATTGATCCGGAGTGTACACATTGCGTTGAGAGAGAACCTCAGAAAGCCACTCGTTGAACATGGGCATCTTTGAGATAGCCTCATCATACTCCGCGCTGTCGTTGAAAATCTCGTAGCCACCAGTGGCTTCAAAACGGATGTTTGCGGCTCCCAGCTCGTTTCTGAGCAACTCCAACCCCCGGTACCGTCGAAGCACGCGTGCCTTCACTTCAGACTCTGGTTCGGTCTTCAGGTCGTCGAGCAGCTCAGTGATGCTCCCGAAGCAGGCGAAGCCGGCATTTCGCGTGCTGGCACCCTCGGGGTAATAACCTCTCTCGAGCACAAGCACCCTTGCATTTTTTCTGGACCTCTTGTAAAAGTAGGCTGACGACAATCCCACGATCCCAGCTCCGACCACAATCAAATCGTAGTTGGCGTCAAAACTTGCCTTCTCCCAAAATGAAAGATTTTTTGATATCATAAATAACGATCTTCAGTAATTACGTAGGCCGTAAGTTTAACACCGAATTGGTATCATGAAAATTGAATCCGTCAAGATACATATTACAGAACACGAATCGGAAAGCAGCCCGGACCAATATACCGAACGGCTGATTAATGCGGCAATTGATGCATGCAAGAATGCCTACGCGATCTATTCCGGTTTCATGGTGGGGGCAGCGGTGCTTCTCGAAAATGGAGAAGTGGTGACAGGGAACAATCAGGAGAATGCGGCATACCCGTCGGGACTGTGCGCGGAACGCGTTGCGATATTTCATGCGAACGCGATGTACCCCCATCTGAAGGTCCTGGCAGTTGCAATTACGGCAAGGCATAAGGACGAGACCGTGACGACGCCGGTGCCGCCATGCGGATCGTGCCGACAGGTGCTCCTCGAGACTGAGCGCCGGTTCAACCAGGAGATCAACATCTACATGCACGGGTCGACGAAAGTCGTGCACGTCAGCTCTGCGGCTCAGCTGTTACCGTTGGCCTTCGACAGGTCCTACTTGGACTCGTAGCTGCATGTTCGGCGAGAAGAATCGAGGCATCTAACCAAATACTTGGTCATAGGCCTCCATAAAGCGTGTCAAATCGTCGTGGCCTGGTATGCTGAGCCTGCACCAGTCCGTGTGAGGTGCGAAAGGGCGACCAGTAATGAAGCCAAGCGGTCGGAATTTGTTCTGGTAATCGGTGGCGTCGATACCTGAATGGTACCACACGAAGTTGGTCTGGCTGTCCATGACGCGAGCGCCCCGCTCCCGCAGGAATTTCGTGAGCCTCTCACGCTCGGCAACGGTGCCCTCGTTGCATCTTTCGAGCCATTCGGTGTCTTCGAGCGCCGTCATTGCAGCGCGCACACCTACCGCCGTCACATACGTTGTTCGCAGCTGGTTCAGTTCTGCGGCTAAGGCCTCAGATGCAATGCCATATCCTATCCTGAAACCGGCCAGACCGTAGGCCTTCGACATTGTGCGGCTGATGATCATGTTCGGATAGGCGTCGAGCCAGGGTACCAAACTCTTGAAATCGGATGCCGTCGCCAATTCAGCATAGGCCTCGTCGACAAAGACTAACACCGTTTTGGGTATGCTGTCGACAAATGCCAGCAAATTCTCGTGCGGAATATGCAAACCGGTCGGATTAGCCGGGTTGCAGATGTACACCATCCCTGTGTCTGAGTTGACCGCTGCCGACATGGCGTTTAGATCGGTCTGCATTTCTCCGTCGAGAGGGATCCACCGCACGGTTGCCCCAAGGTGTTCGGCAAAGACCCCCAGGTTGTCGTAGGTCGGCCGCGGACTTACGATCGTTCCTCCTTTTCGCTGTGCCATCAAGCCTGCCGTCTTCAGAACTTCGACCGATCCGTTCATCACAACCAACTGCTCGGGCCTCACACCGATCACACCTGCCGCCTTGTCCCTGAGTTCCGTAAATGCAGGTCCGGGATATTGGCTGTACTCCGCACTGAAATCCATGAACCGTTCGAACACCTTGGGCGATGGGCCATACGGATTTTCGTTCAGATTCATCCTGACGGGTCCGCCCATGCTTGCCACCACAGGACGTGGAAACATCTTGTTTCCGATCAAGGGTAAAGCTACAGATCCCAAAAAGGCTGCACCACTCGTTTGAAGCCACTCTCGCCTGTCCATATGATTATGATTGATTCAAGTTTAACGACGCTGTAGAGTAGATAAAAAGTCGGTCTTCTTCAACATTATTTGCCTTTCGTTTTCTGAGTGAAATCCGTTAAACTTCCACTTCATTGTCGTCCAACCCCCAGTGTCATGTCCAGGATTATCACACTTGCCATTTTAGCAGCAGTGTTGCCACTTGCTGCACTTTCCCAAAGCACACCCGACCCCCGTATTCAGCAGATGATCGCCGAGATCTCTGCAGATTCCCTCAAGTCGTACGTTTACAAGCTGTCTTCGTTTGAGACCCGCCACTCGTTCAGCTCTTACACCGACCCGAACCGCGGCATTGGTGCGGCCAGCAACTGGGTGCTTGCCAAATTTCGGGAGTGGTCTGCCGCCTCGAACGGTCGGATGACCGCCGACCTTGACCCATTTGTGGTACCACAAGGCGGGCGCATCGCGCGCGAAATCACGATGAGAAATGTGATGGCAACCTACAAGGGCTCCGACCCAAACGACGACCGCGTATTTGTGATCAGCGGGCACATCGACACCCGGGGCACTAGTGTCATGGACAGCACCGTCACGGCCCCGGGCGCCAATGACGACGCGAGCGGCGTCGCCTTGGTGATGGAGCTCGCCCGAATCATGTCGAAACGCGACTTCCCAGCGACCATCATCTTCGTGGCGGTTTCGGGTGAGGAACAGGGGCTCTTCGGCGCCCACCACCTGGCACAGCGCGCCGTCGACGAGAAATGGAACATTGTGGCAATGCTCAACAACGACATGGTGGGCAATGCCGTATCCAGCGAAACCAACATCTTCGACAACACCCGCGTGAGGATATTCAGCGAGACGATACCGCAGATGGAATCGGATGCTGAAGCACGGACACGCCGCCAAACGAGCGGCGAAAACGACAGCAGCAGCCGCCAACTGGCCAGATATATCAAAGACATGGGCGATCAGTACGTCGACCAGCTTGAAGTGATGTTGGTTTACCGAAACGACCGTTTCCTCAGGGGAGGCGACCACACTCCGTTCATGCTCAGGGGGTTCACTGCAATTCGCGTATGTGAAATGAACGAAAACTACCTGTACCAACACCAAGATGTCCGCATTGAGGATGGGGTCCAATATGGAGACCTGCCCGAATTCATCGACTATGAGTATGTGCGTAAGAATGCCAGCTTGAACCTTGCCACACTGGCCAATCTTGCGTGGGCTCCGTTCGAACCGGCCAACCTGATCATCGACACTTCACGACTTGGGAACACAACTACGTTGGCATGGCAAGCACCGGCATCTGGAAACAAACCCGCAGGTTATTACGTACTCATGCGAGACACATCCACCCCCACATGGCAAAAGAAGTTCTGGACCACCGACACCACTCTTACCGTGCCCTACTCGAAGGACAACTACTTCTTTGCCGTGCAGTCTGTGAGTGAAGGAGGCCACCCAAGCCTAGCCGTCTTCCCCGCACCGGGCAGAATTCCACGCCCATCCCCAAATTGATCATTATGACAACGCGTTTTTTTTCAATCTTACTATTGGCAATTGCAGCCTCAGCTTCGCCGTTATTCGCACAAAATGAGGATGAGATTGCAATCAAAGCCGTGATCATGCAATTGTTTGACGGCATGCGGGTTGCCGACAGCACCATGGTGGCATCGGCTTTTGCCCCGAATGCAATGCTCGCTGGCATTGGTTCGCAGTCCGATCCGAACGCCATCACGCATACGCCTGCTGTGCTGTTCGTACAAAATGTGACACGACCAAGAGCCGACATCCTCGACGAGAGGACCGGAGACATGGAGATCCGCATCGACGACAGGCTTGCCACGGCCTGGGTGCCCTACGCGTTTTACATCGGCACGAATTTCAGCCACTGTGGCGTCAACGCCATTCAGCTTGCCAAATTGGAAGGTGCCTGGAAAATCACCCATGTAATGGATACACGTCGCAAAGACAGTTGCATCATCAACTGAGCGACAATATCAGGATAGGGCCAGTTCCACCATCAGATTGACGCCGGTCTTCATGCATGCCTCGTCGGCGTTGTACTTGGGATGATGCCAGGGCCAAACAGAACCGGTCGACTCGCCACCGCTGCCCAGAAAGAAAAATGTGCCAGGTATGCGCTGCTGGTAGAAGGCAAAGTCCTCTCCCGCCATGATGGGATCTTCCAAACGGTGAACGTTCGACTCCCCCAAAATGGAGCTCGCCACATGCACTAGGTGCGATGTTGTGTCGGCATGATTTACGACAGCTGGATATCCATAGTTAAACACGAGTTCACCGCGGCCACCCATCGCCAAAGCAACGCCTTCGACTATCGACCTCATTCGGGTTTCGATCGCCTTTAGGGTGTCGAGTGAGAATCCGCGTACGGTTCCTTTGATGTCGACTTGTTCCGGTATCACGTTGTAGGCCGATCCGGAATGAATACTCGTTATGCTGACCACAGCCGGTTCGGTTGGACGAACCATCCTGCTTACGATCGTCTGCAACTGCCCGATAACCTCGGCAGCGATCACAATGGGATCGATGGTCTCGTGGGGCGCTGCCGCATGGCCCCCCCGTCCAAAAATGCAAATTTCGATCTCGTTGGTCGAGGCCATCAGCGGGCCGCTTTTCACGGCAACGTGCCCCGCCGGCAAGCCCGGGTACGTGTGGAGCCCATAGATGGTCTGAACTCCAAGCCTTTCCAGAATACCGGTCTGAACAAGCAGATTTCCCCCGCCCGGCAGCTTCTCTTCGGCAGGTTGAAATATGAGAACAAATCTTTTACGGTGTTCTTTGGCTTCTGAAGCCAAAACCTCGGCTACACCCAACAGGTTGGCCATGTGGACGTCATGTCCGCAGCAATGGGCTGCACCTGGTACTTGGCTCATAAACGCCTCCTTGTGTGAGCCTTCCTCATCCATCGGTAACGCATCAATGTCGGCTCTCAGCGCTATTGTCGGGTGTGAATCATCGCCCATGACGGCAACGCAACCCGTTTCAAGAGGCCGTTCGACGGCATACCCAAGCTTCTCCAAGTAATCCACGAGATACGCCGTGGTTTTGAACTCCTTGAAACTGACTTCAGGGTTCTGATGAAAGTGCCTGCGGTGGCTGACCATTCGGTCGAACAAACCGTCGTTGAGGTATTTGTCGGCTATCGATGCCATTTTTGATGATCTAAATTTACCAGGGTGCCTTCTCTTCGCCGCCAAACTCAAAAGAAAGCCGTGTTCCGTTGCTTCTGCCAATATAAAGCGTAGAGCCCAACTGACGAACAAGTCCATGAATTAAAACCATACCGAGCGATGACGCATTGTCTGGGTTAAAATCTTCAGGAAGGCCGATCCCGTTGTCGCTTATGCTCAACCTGTACGTACCTTCTGTCTGTGAGAAATCGATCCAAATTTCACCGTTGTTCGAACCCTTGAAGGCATGCTTGTAGGCATTCGACAAAGCTTCGTTGACGATGAGCGCACACGGCATTGCACGATTTAAATCGATGTAGGTTGGCGGCGTGTTCAAATTGACCTTAATTTCACAGCCGTTGTTTTTATAGGTGTTCTCGATAGTGGCGACCAAATCTTTGACATACGACCCAAATTCAATGCCAGAATACATGTCGTGGTGATATAGTTTTTCATGGATCATTGCCATAGACCGTATCCGAATTTCACTGTCGTAAAGCACTTGCTTCATATCCTCATTTTCGAGGTTCTCGGCTTGCATGAACAGCAAGCCAGATATGACGGCAAGATTGTTTTTAACTCTGTGGTGAATTTCCTTAAGCAAGACCTCCTTCTCTCGGAGTGACCGCTTAATGCGCAACTCAGCCCTTTTTCTGTCGGTGATGTCTTTGTTGATGCCAATCAAGCCCACGATGTTGCCATCTTTGTCGAAGTAGGGAAACTTTGAGACAAGCGTGCTCCTCTTGATCTCCGTCTGGGTCTCGTCGGCGTAGGCATAGCCTTCATAGTCGATGACGGGAATGCCCGACTCCAGCACTTGTTGATCCTGAGATATGGCCATGTCGTGATACTTCTGACTGATGAGGTCTTCGTCCCTTTTTCCGATCACCTCGTCAAAACTCTTCTTGCCGAGCATGTTCAACACACCCCTGTTCACCATCACAAAGCGCCTGTCGACATCTTTCAGGTATATTTCGTCCGGTATGGCATTGATGATGGTATGGAGCAAATTGCGGTCGGCTTCGATCCGATGTGCGGTATTCTTTGTTTCAGTGACGTCACGTACCGTAATGGCAACACCGTCGCCCATTGGCACGACGGTATGGTGTGCCCATTTGGGCTTGAAATGGTCGACGTCTATCTGGTACTCCTCGTCGATGATCTCATGTGTTTCAACGACCCTTACATACCGGTCAAAAAATCGTGGCTCCCTGTTCACTGGAAGCAATTCACAGAGTCGAGCGCCAATCACCTTCTCGGCCGGGAATTTCAAAAGCTCAAATCCAGCCTTGTTTACATCGCTGAAGATGAAATCAATGATGTGGTTCGAGTCGTCGCGAAGTGATGTCAATATATAAAGCGCCTCTTTTGTACTGTTTATGGCAGCACGAAACTGTTCGTCCTTTCTGGCAATTTCAAGTTCAATTTCATTGATCGATGTGATATCGCGGGCAAGGCATCGGATAGCATTGTCGGCTGGTTGCTCCATGGGTACGAGCGACAATTCGACGACACGAAAATGACCCGTCGAAGTCTTTACCTCCCACCGCTCCCCCTTGGCATGTAATCGGTGCTGTTGAACACGGTCAACCAACTTAGAGAAACGGGCGGCGGACTCCTCGACCAACAGCCCACCAAATGTTTGTCCCATGACTTCCGAGACCGGAATGCCAAGAATGCGCTCCATGGAGGCATTCAAAAAAAGTATGCGCCCACCAAGATCGATTTCAAAGTAACCATCCTCCAAAGAATTTACGATGGAGCGATATTTGTCCTCAGACACTTTGAGCGCCATATTGAGCATGTTCGACTGCAAGACCTCGTTCTCTGACCGGACGAGCCTGACCAATAAAGAGACATTGCGCCTGATATCATCATTCGATGGCACTCCGTAAAGAAGCTGGTCGAGCCTGCTCAAGATATCGGTCTCGAGACTGTGTACGATCGATTGATCGACGAACGCCATCGTCATAACCTTGCGGTATGTTAACTGTTCATCAAGCCACTTGATAAGAAGTTCACAGTTTCGCATGCTGTTGTCATGCCTGCAGACGACGACATCGGGATTGAAAGCCAGTAAATCAGACCAGTCCGTTTTGCCCAAGTCAAACGTTGATACAACGACGTCATCGATCGATTTAATAGCCCCAACGATTCTCTCCCTCTCGGGGGTGTCAGACGCAGCTACTGCGATCTTTACAAGATTGAGCATATTTGGCTTTTACCTCGAGTGAATATAGAAATTGTATCACCCAACATATTGATCTCTCCTTATACGTGTGAAAATATGGTGGTAAATTGGAAAATGAAACATGGAGTATATTTATGACCGCTTGCCAGAAAGCATTCTCTGAAATCATGATCAACTGCGATGAGCGAGTTTGAGATTCAGACTACAGGAGACGGGTCCCATACCCTTTTCTCGAGCCGATTTGGCCAGCAATACCACGACACCAACGGGGCCATGGACGAGAGCCGCCATGTTTTTCTGCTGCATGGAAGCTTTGATGAGCGCATACAGCTACATCAGGATGTCCACATTCTGGAGATGGGGTTTGGAACAGGTTTGAATATCCTGCTAGTCGCAGACCGACTTCTTGCGACGAAATCAACTTCGAGGGTCCGCTACACCAGCATCGAAGGATATCCTATTGACGCCGATACGGCTAGACGCCTGAATTATTGCGACTATCTCCCGTCGGTTCCGGATCCGAATATCCTTGGATCCATTTTCTCGAATGCCACGCCAGGCTATAACGTGTTTGAGATCCTACCCAATCTGGAGCTGAATCTGTTCATTGGGATGTACGAAACGTTCACCTATCCTGTTGAACCCATCGATGTCGTTTTCTTTGATGCGTTTTCACCAAAAGCAAATCCGGAACTTTGGCGATCGAGCGTGTTCAAGGATCTGATCGAACACGCATCTCCCGGATGCGTACTGTCAACCTATTGCGCTGCCGTTTCGGCACGTGCCGCCAGGTGTCACGCGGGATGGGCGGTCGCGCGTGGACCCGGCTTTAAAACTCGCAGGGAAATGACAATTGCCTCGAACGACAGCGCGACGTTAACAGGCCATCCTCGGGTGGATGAAGCGCGATATGCCGCGCGGTACGCCAGCGGCGAATTCACGAATTAAGTTCACCGGCTCTCTCCATCAACCTTCCCAGAAATTTATGCTGATAGACGGCTCTGATGTGCCGCATGTCGGCAACGAGGATCAACCTGTCTTTTGCACGCGACAATGCCACATTTAACAGCCTTGGCACACTCAGACCGTTTTTTTCTTCGTCGAACGGCCTCACGGTATAATGGCGCACGTTGCCATATGGCGTAACCTCCCCCGTCATGACCGTATCAAATACGATCACCCGTTTTTCCCGTCCTTGATATGTGTGAATGGTGCCAACCTCGACGCCGTCGAGCCCCTTTTCGCGCAGCCATTTCCGATATGAATAGACCCCGGCTCTGAAGGGCACGATGATACCGATGTCGAGCAATGACAGGCCCGACTCGACGACGTATCTCCTTATTATGTCTATCACCAATTGTCCATGCACCTTGTTCTCGGGTTGAAAGCCGCGGCCGCCATCCTTTTTTTCCAGGATGGGCGAGAACTCCGAACTGTCGATCAGACGCACCGACGCCGACCTGCCCTCGGCTGCCTGAATCCGCTCCTCACTCGACCTGAGCCTTCCCTCATAGAACACGGAGGAGATGAGCCCTGCCATGTCGTCGCGCATGCGGTATTGAATGTCAAAAAAGCTGGTAAATGACGGATAGGCATCGTGCCAACGAAACAAATCTGACGTGCTCTTGGCTCCCGAAATGCTCGAAAAGGCATCCTCCTCCAAGTACAGACGGGCATCGGAATCTTGTGTGATCGCAATGGGCGGCAATTGCATCGGGTCTCCGGCAATGACCAAAGATGCATTGGATTTCGAGGCCAGTGCCATGATGTACGGCAGCGACGCCATCGAGGCTTCGTCGATCACCACGATGTCGAATCGTAAACTCGCAAAAAGGTCGGAGGTGCAAACCCTCGCCAAGGTGGTGCAAACCAGCTTCTTCGATCGAAGCAGGTTCATTTCGTTTGGCACATAGGGCTCGTCGATGCGGTCTTCGAGTGCCTCCAACCCGCCCCAAGAATCCAGCTTCTCGTCTAACTGGCGCAACCGCTCGGCGATGGCGGCATCGACGGCAAAGCCATCGCGCGTCAACGTCTCAGCTCGGTCTGTCAAGGTCCGGTGCTCATCAATCACTTGGCGAAAGTATGCAAACTGATCCAGCCTCTTTCGGATGAGACCTTCGACCTGAGCACCAAAAAAACACTGTGCCAATTCCGGGTCGTCGAGTGCGGGTTCTCCAAATCGTGTGACCTGATCGACGAGCTTTTCATACCCGAGAGAGCGCAGTGCCTGGATGGCACTTAGACATCCGACATCGACGGCCCTGTTCGTGTTCGAGGCGAACAGGACCGACTTTCCGTACAGTAGGGCATTCGCGATGACGTAGCCGAGTGTGCTCGTTTTTCCCGTGCCCGGTGGACCCCAAATGAAACTCACCGGCATGTCAAGGCTTTTTTGCACGGCTTCCGACTGAACGGCATTAAGGTTTCCGTCATCGACGGCGACCAGACCCTCATCGAACGGCGGCAGCTTATCCGGATGCCACAGCGACTCCATCAGACCCAATTCGGCATCTTTGGCAGTAAGCCGAACCAACGCCTCCCTGACTTTGCGAAGCACGAAGTCATTTTCCCACTCAATCGGCAGATCCTTTATCACCTCACCCTTGTCGTGGTCGAAACGGACTGTCACATAATCGGCGTCCGTCGTCACGACGGGCAGGCTAACAACCGTTTCGCCGTCGGTGGTTTTTACCGACTCCACAAACCTCAGCGATTGGGTGGCGGTCCGGAATTTATAGTCAAACTGCTCATCAGATCCGGATCTTGGTTGGTATTCGCCGTTTAAGAGCACCTCCGACGAGGGGTTCTGCAACACGGCCTCAATCTCCAGGTCGAGCGCCTGCAAAGCTTCCGATACTCTGAGCCGGGCTTTCTTCGATAGTTCCATACCTATAAGATACACGTCAACGGCTGTTCCTTACGCTCGCGAGCGAAAATAGTAGCATTTTCATGTTATGCTGTAACGCATTGCATCACATGAAGGTGCGATTACCGCAATTCACATTATGGCGTATCGTTCAAACAGCAACCGGAAACGGAAACCTTTAAACGCCACGACCATGAGAAACTCCCTCCTAACCCTCACCATGATAGCCACATTTGGCATACTCGGGTTTGCAACTATTGCTTCGGCCAACGTGGCGAATCAAGCAGACCCAACGCTGAGGATCGGCAAAGCCAACATCCACATCGTAATCAATAACGGCATTCGTTACGAGCGTTTCCACTACTATCCAGGATATGACGTCTACTACTCCTATCACAGCAATCGCTACTTCTGGTATGAGAGAGGCAGGTGGTACAATGCCCGCAAGCTGCCATTGGAATACCGCTTCATCGTTCGCGAACGCTACATCGTGATTTCGGCACGACATGACCGTCCATGGACCTACCATGAGAAGCATTGGCGCTACGACAGCCGCAACGACCGGTGGGATCGCCGTGACGGCCGCCGAGACAACCAGTGGGACCGTAGGGACGACCGACGCGATGACCGCTGGGATCGCCGTGACGACAGACGCGACGACCGCCGTGATGACCGGCGAGACAATCGCAGAGGCGACCGCAGAGATGACCGCAGAGACGACCGCAGAGACGACCGGCGCCGCAACTAAAAACCTCCCCCCAACCTGAAAGGGCGACTCCTCACCGAGTCGCCTTTTTTTTAGTTTTTACGACGGAAAAGGTTTTGCAACCGTTGGCGTGCCTCGTCTTCCAATGAGTTGACTTGGCGTTTTACATATTCGTCGACAAGTGCTTTGACGGCATCCTGGTTCAGCGACACTTGGGGATTCGTGTAGGTCCCGCTTACGAGCATGGGCAAGACGACGGAGCTGTCGGGCCGTACCAAAGCAGCAACAGCCTCTTTCGGCATAAGCGCTGAGATAGTGCTTGTGTAACGCCGCGGCAAATAGATGCGCGCCTGGTACGAAATTTCCTGGGTCGTGAGATTCTCCGTTCCGTCGAGCTCGAACGTGAATTCCTGTGCAGTAAGTTTCATTTCCTGAAGATTCAGGAGCGACTGTCCGATCACGAAATCCGTGGTCCATGCATTCAACTCGATATCCTTCAGTTCAGGTATCTTTAGAAAATCGGCGATTTTGTTTTGCACGGGGTGATTCCGAAACCGCACTTCCGTCATTCCAATGCTGCCCTCAGCCTGTGTCGTCGCCGTTTCGGGGTTGAGGTAGGAATCGAGGGCTGTTTTGTAGCTAGTCTCGAAGTTGATTCCACCGCTCAAATACTTGTGGATCTGCGTGTTCGGCCCAAAGACAGGGAAGTCACGAAAAAAGGACTCAATACGAATGTCTTGCAAGCGACCTGCAAAATCGAGCAGCGAAGCCCTTGGATTCAGGACATCGAACGTGAAGGCACCCCGGATACTGCCACCAAACAAATTCAACGAACCGTTGCGCATGATGATGCGTTTTGGGGTCGACTCCAACGTCGTGATAAGGTTCGTGACGGGACTCGCAAAAACGATCATCGAATCGATATTGGCTGAAAGAGATGAATTAACATTCGGCAAGATCAAGATGACTTCGTCCTCACTTCCCGACATCGGATATATCTCGTCCACATTCAGGAAACGGCTCCGAAAACTGCCACTCAACTCGGCAGGTTGGGCGTTGGGTGAATCGCTGAACAATGCCATATATCGGCTCATAGATCCCTTGATGTCGACATCAGAGGATCCAATCATGAACTTCAACTCGTTCAGGTTGGCCTGCTGCTCGGTGAATGCCAACTTTGCCTGCAGCCCGGTGATCGGCTTGGGCAATGAGTCATGGTCGACCGAGACGTTGTTCAAATCCAAATCACCGACAAAACGCAGATCTTCAAAGGAATAAAGTGGTCCTTTCAGCGTCAAGTTGCTTGTCGCCTGCCCCTGTAATCTCTTGATGCGGGGATCAAGAGGCACAAAGTCGCCGGCTTCCGACAAGTTGAACGTCGTGCGCACCGTGATGTCCGATATCGGGTTATCACCGAGATAATTGGAAATCGAGCCATCCGCTTGAATCCGGTTGCTGCCGGCGCGCATTGATGCCTGTTCCAGCAACATCCGCTGGTTCGAAATCGTACCGCTTAAGCGGATGTCTTCAAATGGGCGTGTTCCAAGCGATGCATAGGCCAGATACCCGCCTTCGAGCACCACCTTGCCACTGGCATTGGTGTCGTCAATATCTCTGTACGTACCCTTTGCTACCCCTTGGGCCGTCATCTTGCCCCGCATGGCAAGGGTGTCTTCGCTGATGGGGTAATACTCTTTTATGGTCGCGAGATCGGCAAAGAAGTCGAATTCGAGGTCAAATGCCGTTCGGTTGGTGTCGAGAGGCTGAATTACTTTACCGCTTAGGCTCAGCCTATTCTCACCTGCACGAGCACGAAAGTCCTGAATCAGCATCTCATCGCGGGTTGTCTGCACTTCAACAAACATATCCTCGAACGGCCTCTCCACATCGGCATACTTCAGAAACCCATCCTTGAGCAACAGGTTTGCGTCGAACCGCCCATTGGCGAGATCGGACAGTGATGCATCGATATCGGCGTCAACATTGAGCTTGCCTCTCATCTGCTCGATGCCCGACTGTCCGATGTCGTAAAAATCTTTGACTGTTCCCAAGTCCACATCAGCTCTAACATGCATCGCCAACGAACCACTGTCTGGATCGAGGGGGTTCCGAATAGTGCCTTTGCTCTCCACCTTGTTCAAACCAGCCGTTGCACGAAGCTCGCTGAGGTCGATAAGCTCGTTGGTCGCAGTAAACTGTAAATTGATGTCCTCGATGGCCGTAGGTAACTTTTTGTCTTTCAAGTATCCGTCCACAATGCTGGCTTTCAGGTCGAATTGCGGAACCACGTGTCGCGAAAGTTCGCCAAGAATGGTGCCGTGAATAGTGAATGCGCCACGCGTTTCGTAGTTGGCAAATTGGTCGCGCCGGTCTTCGGGCACAAGGCGGAGAAGCTCCGAGAAATCGGACGAACTGCTGGCCAACTTGAGATCTACGTAAAGCGCTTCAGACCAATTCGACAGCGTGCCTGTGATACCTAGTCGAAAATCGCCAAACAGGAGGTTGCCGGCATTTAATGCGACGGTCTCATTTTGGAGGTCAATTTCCGATTCCTGTTCTAAACCCAACGCAAAGCCGGAAAGTACAGGTGTGCCCTTGCTTTCGATCGTCAAGCCCTGGGCACGGGCATTGAATGTGCTACTGATCACATTGGCTACGTGCAAGGCTGCGTCCAAGTTCAGTTGCTCCACTTGCACCCGCATGCTATCTGGACGGCTGTCATACAAGATGGATGCCTCATTCAGTACGATGCGCCTCAGATCAACCTCCCAACCCTCTTGGTCCGGAGCTATGGAGGTCGTGTCGCGCATTGCCTCCATCATGGCGTCAAGATTTGTGGAACCGTCGTCATACACGAAATATTGGACGACCGGCCCATCAAGTTGCAGATGGGAAATATCCAGTTTGTTCGACAAGAGCGGTAATATTTTGACGGCAAACGACATGGCCTCCATATCCTGAAGGGGTTTGTCGTTTGCATCGCCCAACGAAAGACCCCGAATCTCAACGCTGGCCGAGGGAAAGTGTCTGAACATGCTGAGTGACATCGAGGTTGCTGTCACCTCCGTGCCCAGCGATTCGGAGGCAATGGGTAAGAGGATGGATTTGAGCCGGGCATCTGTGAAGTAGAGATAGGTGCCGATAATGGCCAAAAGGATCAGACTGAGAATTCCGATCGCTGTGTTTCGAAACAATTTCATGATAATGGCCCTTCAACTCATCAATTGATGCAATATACTCAAGGTATTGAACTGCTTATTGGTCCCATAGTTCCGCTCGTATGGAGGCAAGGCTGGGCTCGGCAATTGCGTAACTCCATGCGATTCTACGTTTCTCGGGCACAAGCTTTTCGACGAGCGCGGCCGCAGAGGCTGTGTAAATGACGAGATCGACATCCCTGACGAATAGCGGCAGCGATTTTCCATACACGGCACCCGCCATGATGGATCCGGGGTATTTAAGGGATGACTTCAATTCTTCCACTATGACAGGGATCGTCGATTCTTCGGTCGTAACAATACCAATCCCATCCATCACAGGGTTGTCGGCCATAGCGAGGACCATGTCGGGATCGGGGGTATGAACGATGGGAATCAGAAGCATGTCTTCATGTTCGATGCGTAGAGCGCGAATCATCGTGACCGGCACAAAAAGGGCGTCATAGTTGGCAAAGCGTGTTTCCTGACCAGTTGTCAGGACCTCGCTAGCCACACCCACCTGCTGTCGGATGGCCCGTGAAATTTGGTCGCCCACTTCTTTATTGATCGCAACTGTGGCGCACGACTGCAGACGTTCAGGCCAATCGACAAACCGAAGCTGCTCCTCAAAGATGGATTCGATTTCGTCCTCGTTCAAGCCAAAACCAATCAGCTCCTCCAACAGATGTCTCATCTTTGAGGCACCTGTCTCCAGGCGTTCCGACTTGTCGAGGTGCACATTCTGACGAATCACCACAAATCCTCGTCCCGTTTCGCCCCGCAGCAGCCCCTCATCCTCCAGTTGATGATAGGCCTTGCGCACCGTGTGGAAACTGGCGTTCAATTGCTTGCCAAGCACCCTCGTCGACGGCAAAACCTCTCCCACCTGAAACTGCTTCGTGGCAACCATCAGTCGGATACGGTCAGCAATATGTTTGGAGGAGGAAATCATGTGTCATTGAGCATTGGACATTGGACAATTGTCCTGATTAACGAAAAGATAGTAACTTCGTTGTCAGATTCTGTCTTTCTGTATCAGCATCATTAAATTGCTTAATTACCCAATTTAATCGATTCTCGATTCTCGATTCTCGATGCTCGATGCTCGATGCTCGATGCTCGATGCCCAATGTCCAATGTCCAATGTCCAATGTCCAAAGTCCAAAGTCCAAAGTCCAAAGTCCAATGACTATCGGCCTTCTCTTCGATTCGCCCTCCGACTACCCGCTTGCGGCGGGGCCAGCCGACCGTTTTGCGGAATTTGAGCCCGAGTCGACCATACAGCTCATGGAAGAGGCCGTCCGGCTCATGGGACACCGTCCGGTGCGCATCGGCGCACCATCGGCCCTGCTCGCATCAAAGCCCGCCGTCGACCTGATATGGAACATTTCGGAAGGTTACGGCACACGCAACCGCGAGGCTTGGGGCCCCGTTCTTGCCGAAATGCGGGCCATTCCGATGTTGGGAAGCGATGCGCACACCCTGAGTGTCAGCCTCGACAAGCACCTGACAAAACAGATCGCCCGATCGATAGGCATCCCCACATCCGACTGGATTATGCTTGATGATGCCGACGCGGCACCCAAGGTACCCGATAGCTGGTTTCCCGTATTCGCCAAGCCACGATATGAAGGCACCGCGAAGGGTATCGGTCCATGGAGCAAGTGCGACGACGCCAATCAACTCCAAGTAGTGGCACGTCGCCTCATTGACGACTATTCCCAGCCCATCTTGATCGAACCATGGCTGCCCAGTGCGGAATTCACGGTTGCCATGATCGGCTCGCCGCTTCGGCCGCTCCCGGTGCTCGAACGTGCGTTACATGGCCCGTCCGGAATCGGCATCCACGCCATTTCTGCCCATGATGGAACCGCCGATCGACACGCCTACACGCACGACACGCTAAACCCGAAGATCGAATCGTCACTCCACGAATGGAGTTTGGAACTTTGCAGGGAACTCGGCGTACGACATTTTGCACGGCTTGACTTCAAATGCGACCGGCACGGCAAACCACTGTTGTTGGAGATCAATCCACTGCCTACGTTCGCTGGCGACAACACATTCGGCATCCTTGCCGAAATCGAGGGCGTTTCGACAGGAGCTTTTTTGGCCAATCATCTTTCGATGTGTGTCGATGAATGCCTGTCTGCGTTCTGATGTGCTAATTCCGTACCTTTACCACGTATGAGACGCTATATCTTGCCGATTATCGCTGCGATGCTGTTTCTCACTTCCGGTTGCCTTGAGTCTTTAGGCCCGGCTGAGGAAGAATTGGGTCCGACGGGCACGATCCGCGGCCGCGTGACCTACACAGGCCAATGGCCGGCTGAATCCCAATTGCAGGACATCCGATTTGTGGCCATGAAGTTTAAGCCCCGCAATGCCCAGGATATCCTGTTTGCGCTGCTCACAGGCGACCTGGTTTCGACCGAGGGCTTGCGCAGAAATGTCGAAGTTGACACCTTTTCGATCAGGGATGTACCCAATGGCACCTACATCTACAACGGCATTGCCCGCCAATATGGCCCCAACCAGCTGAACGACTGGGATGCCCTCGGTCTGTATAAACCCAACAACGGCACATTCACCGTGCGTGGCAACGAGATCTTCATCGAAATCAATGTCGATTTTGGCAACTTGCCGCCATTCCCGCCAACTAAAATCGTGGGTGAATGATAATGAGACACCTTTTTTTACTTGCATTTTTGTTGGTGACGGTCGCGTCGGTATCCTACGGACAGACGGGAGAAGTGAGGGGTGTGGTCACCGATCTGGATGGGAAACCGTTGCCGTCGGTCAACGTCATCCTGCTGGGAACCACGATTGGCTCGGCAACGGATGCGAACGGCGAATTTCTTATCCAAAGGGTACCAGTCGGCAACTATAGGGCGCGGGCCAGCATGCTCGGCTACGAACGAAAGAGTTTGGACATCGTCGTGCAAGCCGGCGAGACCGCCATCCTCTACTTTGAATTGCGTGCCATCAGCCTGACGAGCGGCGAGCTTGTCGTCACGGCATCTCGCAGATCGGAACTGCTTGGCAGCGTGCCTGTCACACTTAACACCCTAGATGGCAGCAGCATCGACTCCAGAAATATTTTGACACTCGACGATGCACTTCGCGTCACTCCAGGCGTGCAGCTGGCCGGAAACCAAGTTAACATCCGCGGATCGTCGGGCTTTTCATACGGTGTGGGTAGCAGGGTGCTGCTGTTGGTAGACGGGGTGCCTCTGTTGGGTCCCGACACAGGCGACATCCGGTTCGACGGCCTGCCAATGGCCCAGGTCGACCGCATTGAGGTCGTCAAAGGACCCGGTTCCGCCCTCTACGGAAGCGGTGCCCTCGGCGGCGTGGTCAATCTGATAACGCGTGGATTCCCGCAGGAACCCCAGACTTCGATCAGGGTTTACGGAGGTGCTTACCAGCCTTTCAGCCACGAGCAGTGGAAGCTCAGTTGGGATCAGGCCGATCAATACCGCCCAATGGGCGGACTGGTCCTTTCACACGCCGCTCAAGTTACGGAGACATTCGGATTTTGGGTAAACGGCCTGTATCGCCAGGATACGGGGTATCTGAAGCAATCTACCGATCAAGGTGCCGAATTGCATGCCAAATTCGGTTGGCGGTTCAACCGAGGCAACCGTCTTGAGATCCTCACTGGATTCAAACGGTACAAGAGGGACAATTTTCTGTACTGGAACGGGATCAATGACCCCTTGGTGCCAGGTGTCGCCAACTTACTGGATGGCTCGTCTGGGGCAGGCACGAACGACGGACTATCCGACCAGTTGAGCGTGCTGCCCGTCTGGACCCATGTGGTAAGCGAAGCTTTCAGCTACTCGTTGAAGGGTCGTATTTTCGGGGTGGCATTCCGCCCTCTCGACGACAGCACGGGGGCCATCAGACCGAAAGTGAAGCATAACCGAGGCTTGCGTTATGGTGC